>CAMPKR010000262.1 GCA_946887345.1 uncultured Bacteroidota bacterium
CAAATCAGAACAAAAAAACGCGAAACTCCCCTCCTGCGGTGTCCCGCTAACAAGCCTATCGTGTGGACACATCTTTTTGCATATTTTTCGCAGTAGATGCAAAAAAGACAGATTACAGCATTAGCCGACCGAAGGCTACTGAAGCGTGGGAACCAGATCTTGGATGATCTATTCAGTAAAAGCGCCCATTCCATACGCCAATTAGCCCGGGATGAGGCAGAAGCCAAGGCATTTTATCGTTTTCTTCAAAATGACAGGGTAAGCGAAGAGGACATTGTCAGTAATTTGATCGGTAATTGTCGGGCAGCTTGCAGGGGAAAGCATGTTGTATGCCTGCAGGACACCACTGAAATAAATTTGATAAGTCATGCGGGCAGGATAAAAAAGGATCAGCACATCGGCACCACCAATGCCAAAAAGAACTTGGGATTGGGCTTTTTCTTACACCCTAGTCTGGTGTTAGATGCCAGAGACGGTATTCCATATGGTTACGCTGATATTAAAGTATGGAACAGGCCCTTAGAATATAGATCTAAACATGAAAGAGCCTATAACAAGTTGCCAATAGAAGACAAAGAGTCCTATAAATGGATCGAGGTATCAAAAAACACACAAGCATCTCTGTCTGATATTGTAGAAGGTATGGTCATTGTGCAGGACAGAGAAGGTGACATTTATGAGCAGTTCGCATTAATTCCGGATTTGAAAACTGACTTATTGGTGCGAGCTCGTACAGATCGCAGGTTAACAGATAAAAGCAAGCTATTCAGTTGTTTGTCGGACCAGGAGGCTAAAGGGGATTATGAAATTTTTGTTCCGGCTAAAAAGAAACGTAACGCGCGCAATGCCAAAATAGAGATCAGGTTCAAAGAAGTTGAAATTAGCCGGACAGATGCTGCAAGCAAAGAGCTTAGGCCAACCGTCAACTTGCATTTAATTGAAGCAAAGGAAGTCGGTCATAATGGTGCCGATAAAATTTGTTGGCGTTTGTTAACCACAATACCGGTGGAGAATGTCGCCATAGCAAAGATGTGCATTGAATGGTATAGTTGGCGTTGGACAATAGAAGAGGTGTTTAAATTGCTGAAAAAGGAGGGATACAATATTGAAGCCTCTGAACTGGAATATGCAGGATCGATCAGGAAGATGTGTCTGTTGATCATGGAAACGGCTATTAAATTATTCCTGATGAGGCTAGCCTATATGGAGCCTGAACTGGAATTGGAGGCAGATAGCTGTTTTACCAAGGAAGAGCAGGAATTTTTGGAGCATCAAATACTCCGCCTTGAAGGAAAAACAGAAAAGCAAAAAAATCTCTACCCCAAGAATACCCTGATCAGATACGCATGGGCAATAGCTCGGTTGGGGGGCTGGAAAGGATATGAAAGCAGAAGGCATCCAGGAATTACGACCCTAATGACCGGATTAAACAACTTCAAAATGGTCATGCAGGGGTGGTATATCCATAAAGATGTGTCCACACGATAGGACATGCGTCGGGACAGGCTCTTCGCTCACACACAGGGCCACGCGGCAAGGGGGGACTTTGTGGTATGCAATGTGTTACCTCATAACACTCAAAGCCTTCACGTCGTCACCCCAGTTGCCTGACATGCGGATAAAGTACTGCCCGGCGGGAAGCTCCCTGGTGTTAATATCTATAGAATGCATGCCGCTCACTGCTTTTTGATACACTGCACTACCAAGGGAGTTTAGCATTACTATAGTTGTTTTTTCTTCTGTAGGAAGATACACGGTTACTTTATCAGTTGCCGGATTGGGAACAATGCGAATGGCATCGTTGTTTACCGCGGCGGAAACAGAAGTGGCAATAGCCCTCGGCACAAAGCGGTAAACAGTGCCGCTGTCGGGCACGCCATGAATGTTGGGGACATTGGTATTCAGGTTTGAATCTATCTGTATGGCCGGGGGCTGACCCTTCACCTGTATCTTTTCATACATGGTGGTGAAGTTATTGTTGGAGTACCAGATCCCCGTATAGATGCCCGTTGGCCCTGCTGTGGTATAGCCTGAAGCATTGTTAGCTGATCGCGGACCGTAGTGGAATTCTATCACTCCTGTTTCTTTGTACAGCCAGGTTTGTATGTTGATGAAGTTGCCTGCCGGGCCTGTAGCTACTGCCAGGTTCTTCCATTGTATCTTCAGTATCTCCTGGTTGCCGCTGCCTTCTATTTTATACGATACTTTGGAAGATGCATCGATCGTTACCAGCGAGTCGTTATACAGGCAGTCGAAGATGGCAAAGCCTGTATCCAGGCCCAGGTAGGTGCGTCCGTTCTTCATCACATATATCGCGGCGTTGATCGTGTCTATCAGCCAGGGCTGTCCCATCAGGGGATAGGTATCGCCCAACACAGAAAGAACTGTATAGTAGCTATCAGGCATGAACACAATGCTGGTAATGTCCGTATCCAGTGTCAATTCCTGGTAGGGTGCTGTGGCCTGATCGAAGACGCAGAGGTTATCAGCCTGTGCTGAAACTTTGCCGGCACAGAACAGGATAGTAAATGATAGTAGCGTAGTTTTTGTAAATGCTGATAGTGGAAATGGTTTCATGTCTACGATTTTTTAAGGCATAAAACTGCTGCTAACTAGCCATGCTTTCCTCCCCTGAATAGCGTGATTAAGGTTTTTTAAAGTATGTTTCTGTTTGTTTTAAGAGTTGTTGTGCCACAGCGAAATAAAAAAAACATCGCGATTTGCGCTGAGAATTGAAAATATTCTCAAACAACTCCCGTTCAAATGGAACTAAACTAAAACAAGTAGATAACCGCCCACAGGGAAACAATAGATATCGATACCCAGAGTATTACTCCCAGTATCAGCGGTTTGAAACCTACCGCACGCAGGTTTTGAATCGAAAGGCCGGTACCTATGAGGAAAAGGGTAGCCTTTAACCCCGCTTTAGAAGCTTCTACAATGTATGGAGCTACGGTCCGCACCGGTTCCAGGTAAGTATTGAGCGTCATAGCTACTATAAAAAAGCCAATGAAGTAGGGGATCTTGATCTTACCCGATTTCTGTTTGCTGAGCAGGGCAAAGGCAATAGATAACGGAATGATCCACAGTGCGCGGGCAAGTTTTACAGTGGTGGCTACTTCCAGCGCACGCGCACCATACCTGCTGGCCGCTCCCACTACCGAACTGGTATCATGTATGGCTATAGCGCTCCACAGCCCGAACTGGTCCTGGCTTAAATTGAAGCTGTGCCCCAGCGGTGGAAAGAGGAACAGACCCACCGAATTAAGGATGAATACAATGCCTAATGATATGGAGATTTGTTTCTCGTTAGCTTGTATAATGGGCGCAACGGCTGCAATAGCGCTACCGCCACATATGGCAGTACCGGATGAGAGCAGGCTGGTGGTTTTGCTGTCGGTCTTCAAAAGCCTGCCGAGCAGGTAGCCTAGCAACAGGATTCCTGCTATGGCACTAACGGTAAAGAGCAGTCCGTCCTTGCCTGCCTTTACTGCGCTCTGCAGGTTCATTCCGAAGCCAAGGCCTACCACGGAGCACTGCAAAAGGATCTTGGTAAAATTCGATATTTTTTTGGGAGAGCTCTGGCCTATAACATTGGTGACTACAAACCCGGCCAGCAGGGCAACAGACGGCGTAACGAAAGGGAATAAGCATATGGCCGCCAGCGCAGCAATAATGATGCTTCTTTTATCTCCAGGAATATTCAGCAGGCGTTTTGTTTCGTTTGATTTGTTGTTCTCTGTCATTGGAGTAAAGAACTGAATCTCAGCCAATATATGCAAATTCATGAATAATATCGAGTGGAAGGGTAGTTTAGTAGTTCAATTAGTATTTTTGCGTTCTTATGAGCGAACGCATAGAAAAGCTGAAGGAATTTCTGAAGGCCTCACCTGCCGACTGTTTCTTGAACCATGCCCTGGCACTGGAATACG
>CAMPKR010000263.1 GCA_946887345.1 uncultured Bacteroidota bacterium
CAGTAGCCGGGTTGATGATTGTTATCTTGTTATCACTGAAACAATAGAGCATATTTCTTCTATTGTCGTAAAACAATCCTTTATGTCGCTCGCTGTCAAGCCGCTCGCTGATGATCTTATTGCCTTTGAAGTTGAACTTAATGACGCCATGAATGAACAATCCGTAAAGGCTGCCGTTGATCAGGGCTATGTCTCTCATCTGTTCCAGCGAAGTTTTGGGTATCTCCCTATTGATCCGGTCGCTGGGATAAACATGAGTTTCCACCTGGTAACGATCAAGGACATTCTGTATTTCACCTGATCCGACATTGTATTTGTAAAGACCGCGGCTGAGAGAAAGATAGGCTACAGAGTCGTTGCCTGTGATATGTTTGATATCAAGACCGTCATTGAAGCGAAAGCTCCTCCTGATTATACCAGCGATGACTTCATGCAGAATAAAATTTTTATTGTCCCACCAGAACAATTTATCCCCTACTGAACCAATATACCGGGAACGGGCGAGATCATTTGCCGGGTGAAGAGCTTTTGTAAAAAAAGAGCTTTCTATGGGTGCCAGCCAGGTCCCATCGCTGTGAGTGGTATACCAGGTAGTGCCTGATTTTTCATGGAACACAAATGCCAATTGAGAGGAAGAAGGTATCAGGCCTGAAGTGGGCTCCCTCTTCAGGAATGAAAGGGTGCTATCAAGTGTATAGATGTGACTGGTGGTAATCAGGTATGACTTTTTATCGGGATTCTTTGTATTGAAATACGGATTTGCAACATATATTTTTTCAGAAGGCGCGGCGCCGAGGTCTTTCAAATCAACAGATTTCAAATCTCCATTGTTTACATTAAACTTATCATACCGGGTAGAATTTATCTTATAGATAAATGCTTCCCCTTCGGTTGAAATGGCAATCCGGCTGACATATAGGTTTTTAAGCTCATCGGGTATCTTTGCTATAAAGCTGAATGAAGCTTTTTCCTTTCCCGGCTTCAGCCTGTAAAGTCTGCTATCCTCGCTCCAGAAAGCGAGAAACATATTGTGCCCAAGAGATAAGTGCCTTAAACGAGTATTCCCCGGCAGCCGGATATCCTTCATACTGAGTGGAAAGTCTACCAGGTAGTCGTCATTGAATACTACCAGATAGTGGATAAAGGAACTGTTGAACGTAGCCACCACGAGGTCGCCTGCGAATCCTATATATGCAGGTGTGGATATCCGGTCCTTATTCTGGAAGTTAACTTTTTTGTACCTGCCGTTTTTCAGATACCCAAACTCATGACTAAATGATTTAAGCCAGAGACGGCCGGCGGAATCAGGAACTATTTCCCAAACGTCATTGGCCGGCAATCCTCTTTCCGTATTGTAAATGTCAAGATCGTACCCATTGTATCTCACTACGCCGTTGTCGGTTGCAAACCAGAGGAACCCGAATTTGTCCTGAACCAGACTGTACACATTGTTGGTAGGAAATCCATTCTGCAGTGAAAAATGAATAAAACCACTTGTGTCAATTACTGCCGACGCTCTAATAGTCAGAAAGACTACACAGAATAATATAATGGAAAGGCGCAGCATCAAAGGATTACGGGTCTAAGTTTGTTACGTAATAATAATTAAAAAAACTTTCCCAATCAATGCCCTAATTTTGGTATTAATAAGGTGATGCAATGAGAAAGGATATCTCAAACGAAGAGGATATACGAAATTTGGTAGATGCGTTTTACGACAAGGTGAAACAAGATGAAGTGATAGGGCATATTTTTCACAAGGTTATCGGTGAGGACTGGAGCCATCATTTACCCATCATGTATCGCTTTTGGTCGACCATACTACTTAATAAAGAAGGCTACAAGGGAAATGTAATGCAGAAACACATTGACCTGGACAAACAGGTGAGGCTGGAAAAAGAGCATTACGATCGCTGGCTATCGCTTTGGAAGGAAACGGTGGACGATCTCTTTGAAGGAGAAAAAGCCGGAGAGGCAAAAAACAGGGCCTCGCTGATGATCAATCTTATCAGCATGAAGGTGGACTGGTCACGCTTACCCGGTAGTATTCAATAAACAGCCTATGTCTGTATTTACGATATCAGGACAACTAATTGATCTATTCGAAAGAAGGATCTATCCTGCGGTTATAACAGTAAAGGATGGAATCATTGAAGACATCAAAGAAATTGACCAGGCCCCTGACCAATATATCCTTCCCGGCTTTACAGATGCCCACGTGCATATAGAAAGCTCGATGCTGGTGCCTACGGAATTTGCAAGGCTTGCGGTAGTGCATGGAACGGTTGCAACTATTTCTGACCCACATGAAATAGCCAATGTCTGCGGAGAAAAGGGCACCAGGTATATGATCGATAATGCCAGCCGCACCCCTTTTAAATTCTTCTTCGGCGCACCATCGTGCGTACCGGCAACGACATTTGAAACTGCGGGAGCCACAATCAATGCAGAAGGTATAGCGCGACTAATGAACGATCCTGATATTTGGTACCTGGCCGAAGTGATGAACTACCCCGGCGTACTGAATAGAGACCCCGGTGTAGTAGCTAAAATAGAAGCAGCAAAAAAAGCCGGCAAGCCGGTAGACGGTCACGCGCCGGGGCTAAAGGGAGAAGAAGCAGCCAGGTATGCAGCGGAAGGCATCAGCACAGATCATGAATGTTTCACGCTGGAAGAAGCAACAGACAAGATAGGGGCTGGCATGAAGATACTGATACGCGAAGGCAGCGCGGCTAAGAATTATGAGGCGCTGCATAGCCTGTTGGCCTCACATCCTTCATCCGTTATGTTTTGCAGTGACGATAAACATCCCGACGATCTTGTATTACACCATATCAATGAGCTGGTAAAACGCTCGCTGCAAAAGGGTTATGATCTTTTTGATGTACTGAATGCAGCTTGCGTGCACCCGGTTTTGCATTACCGGGTTCCAGTGGGGCTGCTAAGGGTAAATGACAGCGCTGACTTCGTGGTAGCAGATAACCTTGAGGATTTTAAAATCCTCAAAACATACATACAAGGTCAGCTAGTAGCGGAGAATGGAAAATCGTTGCTTGCGCATGCAAAAACCGAGGCTATCAACAACTTTGATACAGACAAGAAAAAAGTTGAAGACTTCAGGGTAAGCTGTGAAAATGCATCGGCGGGTATCCGCGTTATTGAAGCTCTAGACGGCCAATTGATAACAAATGAGTTGATATCGCAGGGAAGAAATGATGGAAAGGAATGGCTGACTGACATAGACCATGACATACTGAAAATAGCTGTTGTAAACCGCTACACGAAAGCAGTACCTGTTGCCATAAGTTTCATTAAAGGCATTGGCTTGAAAAAAGGCGCCCTGGCTTCAACCGTTGCACATGACTGCCACAATATAGTAGTGGTGGGCACCAGCGACGAAGATATTTGCCATGCGGTGAATATACTGATAGACGTGAAAGGCGGCATCAGTGTTGCAAATGGTGAAAATATTGACGTAATGCCATTACCCGTAGGCGGGCTGATGAGTACAGATGAAGGGGAAAAAGTTGCTGCACTTTATTCGGAGCTGGACCGAAAGGCAAAAGAGCTTGGCAGCCCTCTG
This sequence comes from uncultured Bacteroidota bacterium, assembly GCA_946887345.1. The sequence continues at coordinate 3,584 of CAMPKR010000263.1, forward strand.
CGCTCGCCTTTTATGACCCTGTCTTTTATGGCCTTGTTAGTAATACCATCGCTTAAGCTGAGCGACAAGGGGCTTTTTAGCGGGAAGACATTTTCTTTCACCTCAATAGAAGTATAAAGCCCCCGACTTGTCCGAGGGCTTTGAGAGACCATTGTTTTAAACTTTTCAACCGCAAAGAGCGCTAAGTACCGCAAAGATGCGCGACGGGCCTTAAGCTTTGTTGTATTCTTTCAGCGCTGCTTCCAGGCAGTCCATCGCTTTGTTGATGTCATCCACATTCAGCACATAAGCGAGACGCACTTCGTTTTTACCTTGCCCCTTAGTGGCATAGAAA
>CAMPKR010000264.1 GCA_946887345.1 uncultured Bacteroidota bacterium
GTGTAAACGGTGTGTTTTTCATTAAAGCGTTGGTTATTGGAACGGCCGCAAAAATAAGCAGGATGTGGGAATTAAGTCAATTTGTTTGTTCGCGAGCTGCTTTTCGGCCGAAGTGGTACCTCAAACCCAGAGCAGCGCTAAATATTTCTGTGATTTTGAGGTTTTTATTAGCGAAATAGTAGTAGAGATAGCTGTCGAGAGTGCCTGTTTCAGCGTATACCTCCAGCGCCTGTCTTTCTCTTCCAATCAGCGGGTATAATAGTCTGCCGCCAATCTGCAGCGTAGCGTGAATAGCATTTGTCTTGTAGTATCCATGGGTGTACCGTTCAGGAAGCTTTGAGTAGAAACCGTTTCCTGTTGTCTCGAAGTTGCAGCCTGTACCGATGTACCCCTTCAAAGTCAGATTCTTTAAAGAAGGTTGGAAGAGGTTATAGTTTACGCGTACGGCTACCGTGTTTACAGCCGACCCGGCAATCTCTGCAGGCGTGTAGCCATCCAGTACAGTCAGTAGTACCCGATCCTTTTTTAAATTATATCCTAGCCCGCCAGCGATGACGCCAATATTGCCAGCATATTGCACCTGTGCGTAGTGGGGCAGAATTTTGCCTGCAAATGACTGAGCATTAGCGATGGTCGAACAAACCAGCAGTGAGATGATATAAGCAACGCGTGCCCTCATATCAGAACGGTTCTTTAATAACCTGAAAATCATCTCCTTCAAAGCTCACAATTATAAGTTGTCGCTTATCTATAGAAGGCGCTACGAGCTAACGTGTTTCATCATTGTAATAGCGGCTGTATGCGTACTCATGAACATGCCCATGGATGGAAAGAGGCACATTATATTTCGCCGTTGTAGATCTGTGCATATTCGTACTGGCTGCATCAAACTGGTCACCAAACGGAGGAATATGACTGACAATGATGGTTGGCGTCCCGCTACTCATCGCAAGTTCATTGTCAAGCCAGTTATAGTCTGGTTGCCCGTTCTTTTCCCAAAAAACTGCATCGAAGAAAATGAAATTGTACCGGTTGTACCGGAAGGAGTAGTTATACGGGCCGAAGATCTTAGCATAAATCACTTCGGCATTGGCTAAGTAGTCATGGTTCCCTATCACTGTAAACAAGGGAGTCTTAAGCCTTTTAAGCTGATCATACAGTTGCATATATTCCTTTTCAAGCCCCTGGTCGCTCATGTCACCGGCGACTATGGTAAATGCAATATCGTTTCTGCTGTTGATGGTGTTAACCGCCTCAGCAAGCTCGTCGATGAAGTAATGTGAATCCGCCAAAATGGCGATCTTAAAGCTGCCGGTCTGCTTTTCAGCACCGCTTATTTTCTGAATGTTCTTTTCAGTAGTGATTTCGTCATATCCGTTTGCAAGCTGCGCCGAATAAGGTGTATATTCAAAAACCTTTTTACAGGAAGGAGTACACCAGAGAATCAGGCAGAATGATAATAGAAGAACGTAATTCTCATGCGCCATGTCCAACCTGTTTGCAGGCCAACAAAACCAGTAAGTGCAGGCCAAAGATCTATTTAGGTAATAAAAATTCATACCGCCGCCCTTAAACAGGATGCCGCTTTATGTGTTATTTTTAACCCCATGACCCATTTACCGTATTTGATCAAGGACCTGGGGTTGATACTCGTTATGGCGGGTATTACCAGTCTGATTTTCAAGCGGTTAAAGCAGCCTGTTGTGCTTGGCTATATCCTCGCGGGCTTTCTGGTCACTCCTTATTTTTCACTCCTCCCTACGATTTCAGAGCCTGAGGATATCCGTATCTGGGCGGAAATCGGAGTAATCTTCCTGCTTTTTACGCTAGGGCTCGAGTTCAGCTTTAAGAAATTACTGCATATAGGAGGCGCAGCCTCCATTACCGCCTTTACAGAAGTGACGGCAATGCTCGTGATCGGCTTTGTCCTAGGCCAGGCGCTCGGCTGGTCTATGATGGACAGCATATTCCTGGGAGGTATATTGAGTATTTCCTCTACTACCATCATCCTGCGAGCTTTTGATGAGCTCGGGGTGAAGGGAAAGCGCTTCGCCAATCTGGTTTTCGGAGTGCTGATCATAGAAGACCTAGTTGCGGTAGTTCTGCTGGTTCTGCTCTCTACCATTTCTGTCAGCAGACAGTTTGAAGGGGGTGAAATGCTGCTGTCTATATTGAAGCTGTCGTTTTTCCTGTTGCTCTGGTTCGTGGCTGGAATATTCTTCATTCCTACTTTTCTGCGTAAGGCGAGCAAGCTGATGAGTGACGAAACGATGCTTATTGTCTCTGTGGGGCTATGTCTCCTTATGGTCATATTGGCCGCACAGGCAGGTTTTTCGCCGGCATTGGGCGCGTTCATCATGGGGTCTATCCTTGCGGAAACCACCCAGGCGGAGCGAATAGAACATATCACAAAGCCAGTGAAGGATCTTTTCGGTGCGGTGTTCTTCGTCTCGGTGGGCATGCTGATCGACCCGTCGGTACTCGTTAACTACGCGCTGCCGATCATCCTTATCACGATAGTATTCATTTTCTTCAAAACCTTCCACGTCACGGCAGGGGCTATTATTGCGGGGCAACCTTTAAAGACTGCCCTCCATGCAGGCATGAGTCAGGCTCAGATCGGAGAGTTCTCGTTTATCATTGCTACCCTTGGTCTCACCTTAAACGTGACATCTAACTTTCTGTACCCGATAGCTGTTGCCGTTTCTGCACTTACCACTTTTACAACGCCGTATATGATAAGAGCGGCAGGGCCATTTTATACCTGGGTGGATAAAAGCCTGCCGGCAAAGTGGCGGAAGAACCTTAACAGGTATAGTACCGCGGCTCAGACTATTTCTACAGCTACCGACTGGCAGATAGTATTGAGGACATTTTTTGGGCAGGTAGTGCTGTTCTCTTTGATCATACTTGGTACCATATTCCTCTTCTCTCAGTATGCCCATCCATTAATGTCCCGGCTGTTAGGGAATGGTGATGTATCGAGTGCTGTGACGGCTATTTTGTGTCTTGCGGCCGTTGCGCCGTTCTTATGGGCGCTGATCACCAGGAAGTTTCCCGCGGAGGCGTTTGCAAATGTTTGGAGCAACAAAAGATACAGAGGGCTGCTAGTCTTTCTGCGGGTAGTGAGAGGGGCACTGGCCCTTATATATATAAGTATCTACCTGCTCAGTTTCTTTTCATTCTTCATTGCTATTGGAGGATTCGTATTACTGGTTGGCGTGGCGCTGATCTTTTCCAAGAGAATACATGGCTTTTATGTAAGGCTTGAGAGCAGATTTTTTTACAACTTCCATGACCGTGAACGGCTGGAGGCTATCCGCAGCAGGCAGGAGTTGGCTCCGTGGGATGCGCATGTAACGGAGCTCATCGTTCCAATAGGCTCACCTGTAACAGGGATGTCCCTGGAAGAGATGGCGTTGCGGGAGCGAATCGGCATAAATATAGCCATGATAAAGAGGGGAGAGCAATATACCATCTCGGCACCCAGCAGATTTGAAAGGGTGTACCCGGGAGATACACTCTTCGTAATTGGTACAGACGAACAGCTTGACCAGTTAAAAAAGCACCTTGAGCCAGTCGGCGGTACACCTCTACAGGCTTACGCAGGAAGCGGAGACGGCGTTGCCCTCAAGAAGATCAGGGTAAGGAAAAACTCGTTTCTACAGGATAAAACTATAAGAGAAAGCGGCATACGGGAAAAGACAAGCGGACTTGTAGTAGGCATTGAACGCAACAACCGGAGGATATTGAACCCCGAATCTAACCTTATCTTAAAAGAGGATGACCTGCTATGGATAGTAGGCGACCTGAGGCTGATTGAAGAGGTAAAGCAGATGCAAATAAACTCAGCTAAACAGCTTTAGTACCACCTCGACTGCCGGCCCACGTTTTCAGCAGGCTTTCACATTTCTT
>CAMPKR010000265.1 GCA_946887345.1 uncultured Bacteroidota bacterium
CATAGCTACCTGCATCCAGGTGGCCTGAATAAGCACGGAAGAACGCCAGGCGGCCCACGAAAGGATCAGTCATGATCTTGAACGCAAGGGCAGCAAATGGTTCCTTCGCATCGGGCTTACGAACCAGTTCATCACCGCTATCGGGATCAGTACCTTTTATTGCCTCTATATCCAGTGGAGAAGGCAGGTAACGGATCACCGCATCCAGTGCAGTTTGTACACCTTTGTTTTTATATGCAGAACCACACAGCATAGGGATGATGCTCAGGTCGATAGTGGCTTTACGTATAGCCTCGTGGATCTCTGCTTCAGAGATGCTGTTAGGATCTTCGAAGAATTTCTCCATCAGCTGGTCGTCGTATTCAGCTACCGCTTCTACCAGTTGCGCGCGCCAGTGATTAGCCTCGTCTAGCATGTCAGCAGGTATTTCACCTTCTACATAGGTCATACCTTGCGTAGCATCTTCCCATACAATAGATTTCATACGGATAAGATCAACTACACCCTTAAAATTGTCTTCAGCACCTATTGGCAGTTGCAGAGGTACTGATTTAGCACCCAGCATGTCACGGATCTGCTGAACCACCATCAGGAAGTCAGCGCCGATACGGTCCATCTTGTTAACGAAACCGATACGTGGTACACGATAACGGTTAGCCTGGCGCCAAACTGTTTCAGACTGAGGCTCCACACCGTCAACTGCAGAGAACAGGGCAACAAGTCCATCCAGTACACGCATAGAACGCTCTACCTCTATGGTGAAATCCACGTGGCCCGGAGTATCGATGATATTGAATTTGTATTTCTTAGCATCCGGCTGTGGCTTACCTTGCACGGTAGGGAATGTCCAGAAGCAGGTAGTTGCAGCTGAAGTGATCGTGATACCACGCTCCTGCTCCTGCGCCATCCAGTCCATAGTAGCAGCACCTTCGTGCACTTCGCCTATTTTGTGGTTCACACCTGTGTAATAAAGAATACGTTCTGTAGTGGTGGTTTTACCGGCATCAATGTGCGCTGCAATACCAAAGTTGCGCTGTAAGCGTAAGTCTGCCATCTTTAGATTATTGAATAATTATTATTTAAGTTCAAATTTTGGAGGTGCAAAGGTAGTGAATTAATACGAAAATGAGAAAATATGGACATGTGAAACGGTCAATTTTTTATCATATTCCCCTTCCATTCATTCCCGCGGCTTTAAAAGCAGGTTAAAACCTGCCGGATACGCAAATTCACGGCTTAATCCACTCTTCCCTGATCTCTTCATTTTTAACAGATTCATAATAAGAACAGGCAATAAATTTGCGTTAGTACATTCAAAAATAAGGAGGCAGAACAACTATGAACAAAGGATTTTTTTCAGTCGTAATTACAGCCGCTGTCACCTCGGTTCTCACACTTTTTGTGGCGGCAAAATTCCAGGGAAATGATTCCATCGCCATCGGCGAAAAACGTGGCAACCATGTCCCTGTCAACTATGTTGGCTTCAACGAAGACCTTGGCACCGTAAGGGCCAATACCCCCGTAGACTTCCAGCCCGCGGCTGAAAGCTCGGTACAGGCTGTAGTACACATCAAAACAGCTACCAAACAGCGCGTAGAGCGCGTTAGGACTTTCTTTGGCGAAGGCTATAATGTGTTGCCTCCACAAATGGGCTCCGGCTCCGGCGTAGTGGTCTCAGACGATGGCTATATCGTTACCAACAACCACGTTGTAGCAGGCGCTGACGCAGTGACAGTTACTTTTAATGACAGATATACAGCCACTGCCAAAGTGGTAGGTACTGATGCCTCTACCGACCTGGCAGTACTGAAAGTAGAAGAAAAAAGTCTGCCGTATATGGAATTTGGTAATTCCGACGATGTAAGGCTGGGTCAATGGGTTTTAGCCGTAGGCTACCCTTTCACCCTGGACGCAACTGTTACCGCCGGCATTGTGAGCGCCAAGGCTCGTTCGCTCGGAATTAACAGGAGCCAGTCGGCCAACGCGATCGAATCCTTTATACAGACCGACGCGGCGGTTAACCCCGGCAACAGTGGCGGCGCACTGGTAAATATGAAAGGCCAGCTGATTGGTATCAATTCTGCCATAGCCTCCCCTACGGGTTCTTATGCGGGTTATTCCTACTCTATTCCGGCTAATATTGTTAAGAAGGTCGTGAACGACCTCATTTCAACGGGTTCTGTGCAGCGTGCATACCTTGGCATCCAGTTCTATGACAGGAGGAACCTGAGCGTAGAAAAGATGAAAGAGCTTGCCATAGACCGTAATGAAGGTGTATATGTTGCCGGAATCCAGGCCAATAGCGGCGCCGCAAAAGCAGGATTGAAGGAAGGTGACTTTATCACACAAATCAACAATGTGAATGTGCGTACCGAAACTGAGCTGCTGGAAAAAGTGGCAATGTTCAAACCAGGCGATAACATCAGTGTTACCTATACCCGGGGCAGCGATGTGCTTAAAACCACAGTTGAGCTGAAAAAACTGGACGTAAGCGTGTCACAGCTGCTGGGTGCGAGTTTCAAGCAGCTCAGCCCGGAGCAAAAAGGCAAATTTGGTGTAAAAAGCGGAGTGCTGATGACAAACAAAGGTTCCGGCCTCCTGGCAAAAAGTACAAACATCAGGGATAACTTCCTGGTCACCTCTATCAACGGTATTGCGGTAAATACGCTGGATGATATTGTCAAGATATTCCAGAGCTACAGCAGTGTAAGACTGGAAGGTTTCTATCCTGACCAGAAGTCAAGAGGCATGTTCTATTATGGCCTTGATTTAGAAGAATAATAATTTATAGAAAAATAAATCCATAAGGCCCTCAGAACTGCTGAGGGCCTTGTTTTTACCCACATATATGTAAAACAATGGCATAGTCCTTTAGGACGGAATTGTTATTATTGCATGCCGGACTCAGCCCTATAATTATTGGTTTTTTAAACGCGAAACATGTTGCTTTACTGTAATTAGTAAAGTGGTAGATTATAGTTATTTTTGCACCCCAAATTGAACAAAAAATAGTGAAGCCTGTTTATATTACCCGTCTTTCCAAATTCTTGCCGAATGAACCGATTGGGAACGATGATATGGAAAAAATACTTGGGATGGTCAATAATAAGCCATCCAGGGCTCGCTCTATAGTGCTCCGCAACAATGGTATCAAAACGCGATATTATGCGGTGAAAGACGGGATGAGAACACATACAAATGCTCAACTGGCTGCAAATGCTGTAAAAGCCCTCTTCGACGAAAAACTACCAATTGATAAGCTGGAATTATTAACCGCCGGCTCTACTTCCCCGGAGCAGATGCTCCCCTCTCATGCTGCCATGGTACATGGCGAATTGGGTATGAGCCACCGGGTAGAGATCATATCTTCCTCGGGCGCTTGCTGCAGCAGTATACAGGGCATGAAATATGCCTATATGGCTATTGCTGCCGGCTTTACCAGGGTTGCTGCCAGCGTTGGTTCTGAAAGAATGTCGGTTTGGATGCATGCATCACGCTTTCAACCCGAGGCTGATAACCTCAACCAGCTAAAAGAAAACCCGATCATCGCTTTTGAGAAAGACTTTCTCCGCTGGATGCTGAGTGATGGCGCAGCAGCAGCTCTGCTGCAGGATAAGCCGAATGATAACGGCATCTCTCTGAAAATAGAATGGATGGAGGTTACTTCTTTCGCTAATGAAAAAGAAACCTGCATGTATGCCGGAGCTACAAAAGGCGAAAACAAAGACCTGACCGGCTGGAATGATATGGAAACCGCGCAATGGTATAACCAAAGTGTGTTTTCATTAAAACAGGATACACGCCTGCTGGGGGACAATATCGTTCCCCTGGGTGGCGAATATTTAAAAGAACTGATAGAAAAACACAACCTCAGTCCTGATAAGGTGGATTACTACCTGCCACATATGAGCAG
>CAMPKR010000266.1 GCA_946887345.1 uncultured Bacteroidota bacterium
AGACAGGCCCGTCATCTATGGCATTGGGCGTATGTTCGAGCGACGCACAAAATAATATTGCCTCTTTGCCCTTATATCTAATCTCCGTTGCTCCTGAGAATCCTGCAAATACTCCTCCATGCCTCGGTAGAGTAATAATTTGTTCGCTGCTCGCAGGGACGGTTTTTTCCAGCGGAGTTTCCAGGTAATCTATAAAGTCTTTCTCCACCATACTAATCACCATATTTTTTTTTCTCAGGAAGAGATATATACGTCCATGGCAACATGCCGCCCCTTCAATATTTAAGGCTTCATCTGATAATCCATGTCTTTTCCGCAGTTCGGCATATAACCCGTTAAGTGGGATGCGTTTTTGCACGTGTTCCTTACCGATTTCCAGCATTAGCAGCACTTCCCTTCTCGGTGCGCTGCCCGAGCCGAATGCCAGCAGGTAGTTTCTGTCCTTTATTTTCAGGATGAGACTGCTTTCAAAGTCCGGCTTTGTTCTCTTAGGCAGTTCATACTGATTTTTGTCCATACCATTTATGGCTATCTCCCGGTAGTTATTCGACTTCAGATTGAGTTTAAACAGGCTGGGAGAGTTATCACTTATTATATATAGTGAATCTTTTTCCAATAGTAATCCAGAGCCTGCCGGTATTGAATCAAGCGCGGTTACTTTGGTTACTTCTATCTGAAGCTTGTTTTCCATAGATCGGCACGATACACACATCAGCACAAAATAAAGTACCAGTGTTCTTTTGCTTGCAATAATCATTACTCACAATAATACTCACTATATCGCAAATAAAGCTGCGTAAAAAAAGAACCCCTCGGCATAACCGAGGGGCCTTGGGGCTATTCTGCAATTACAAATCGTTTTTCCAGGTGCTCTTCTTTCCCCCTGAGCTTCAATACATAATTGCCCGGTGGCAGTCCCTGCAGCAGCATGTTGATCTTGTATTCCTTACAGGCCGTTTCTCCCCATTGCCTCAGCAGGCGGCCTTGCACGTCATATATAGCAGCAGTAAAGTTCTGTGGCTTGTTCCAGTTCACACTGATGTTGATATAGCTGCGTGCAGGCACAGGATATAACTTCATTTCGCTGGCAACTTTACTCACATTTTTCACCGCTGCTGTATATGGCTCATAGTAGTATTTGTTCTCAGTATAGCCATACATTCCTACCCACACCTGGTTGGTGGTATCCCAACCTTGTCTTTTGCTCCATATCAGCAGGTCATCTGTGTTATAGGCCATTGAGTCTACGTAGTTATTGATGAAAGTTGCATAGCCGGTATCCCATACTTTGTACAGGTACGAAACGGAATTCATATTGCCGTCAAAAGCGTTCGCACCGGTGTAGAAGTTCCTCCATGCGCTGTTCCAGCTTATCCATTGCTGGGTGGAGTCTCCGCAAGGAATATTATTCTGGTCGAACACAGTAAACCCACGAACGCCGCCTTCCCATGCATTGTTTACCCAGTATTCTACCAGGTAAGTCAGGCTCACCCAGTTCATGTCGTAGGTGCTCGTAGTACGACTGCTCAGCTGCCAGCCGCCATTCCACGAGAAGTGAAATGAAGAGTCTTGCTTATTGCCCGTGTTATAGTAGTTAGTGTAAAGATTGGAGCTGTCAAACTGGCTGGTACCGATATTCCACGATGCGCTTACATTTCTTACCATATTGTTGTTGCCGTCATAGCTGTATACCCATATCCACGGGTTTACCCAGGCATTGTTGGTAGTACTCCACGACTCATACGTTTGCGTTAGCATATTATTGTTACCATCGTACGTATACACCACGCGTGCCTGGTTCACCCAGGCATTGTTTTGCCAATCCAGTGTTAGTTCTTCCAGTTTATTGCCGTTTCCGTCATAGGTGTAAACTAATTTGCTGTTGTTGGTGCCCATATTTACCTGGGTACGGTCTAGTATCAGTCCCCAGGTGCTTATGGTTTGCAGGGTTTCCATATAAGGCAGCCAGTTGGTGCCATCCCAACCCACCGCCTTCGCTGTATCATAAGGCAGTTTGTTACTGTTCAGGTCCCATGCATCTCCTCCGCGGCCGGGGGAGTAGATATAATTGGCGCTGTCAAAAGGCGCCCAAACATTATCAAAGCGGATAGTATGCCTGGCTATAAGCCGGCTTGCATTCTGGGCAAGTGTTTCCGTAGCGATAATGCAGCATAATGCAATAAAGAACAAGGTAATTTTTTTCGTCATAACAGAGCGTTTTATAGCTGTAAAATTGCCGCAAATTGCGATGGCCGCAGATACCCTTTTCAGTGTATTTTCTGCTACGTACTGGCACGGATGACTCTTTTACAGAATCTTTAACAGCAAGTCACCGTCACCTTTTTATTGTGCGCGGTATCAATGGTTATAAAATGTTCTTTCTATGCTCACCAAAAATGTTTGTTTGTTCTTCCCGCTCTGCCTGCTGGCAGCCTGCGGCACTCCCGACGCACACTACGGAGAAAGTGCAGAGCCCGCTCCGGCTTCAGAGCAGGTACTTGCCACAGCTGATTCCGTTGTTTTCGGCAATAGTATTTCTTCTCTCACTTCTCCCTCCCGCAAAATGATCCGCACTGCTGACCTCCGCTGCCGGGTAGATGATGTTTTTGCGGCAACTACCCAACTGGAAGATCTCGTAAAAGCCTCCGGAGGTATTGTTGAAGAAAGCAAAATGATTAATCAGTCCACCGGTTCCCGTAACATCTACCACAGCGCCGATTCAATAAAGAAAGTGGAGGTCTATACCACCACCGCCCATGTTGTTTTACGTGTCCCGGTTGCAGCCCTTGATACTGTACTCAAAACCATCCCCGCTATCTCTACTTTTGTTGAGAGCAGAACCCTTGCACAAGAAGATGTTACCCTGCGTTACCTCACAAATTCCCTGAAGAACGAGACGCGTGCAGACATCAAAGACCCGATGGCTCTTGCAAAGAAGAGCGGGGAGGCCATAGCAGCAGCAGAATACATCGCAGGCACCAATGAGCGAAGCATAGACAGGCGTATAGAGAATCTGCACCTGCTTGATGAGGTTAACTACGCTACTATAACCGTGGATCTCCACCAACCGGAAAGGATAAACACGGTTGTGGTGGTCAATATCGACCGGGCAACCGAAACTGCTTACGGCACACAACTTATGTTAGGGCTCAGCAAAGGCTGGCAGGCCATCAAGGGTCTATTTGTTGTCATGATTACGCTTTGGCCTTTGTGGATAGTGGCCGTGATAGCTCTTGTTGCTTATCGCCGGCTCAGACGCCCGGCAATTCTACGATAATTGATTTTTTTTCACATTTTTTACAGGAGCCTAACACTTTACCCAATCCTGCGTCTATATACCTGGAATCAATCTCGTTTACAAAATTTTCAACCTATGAGCAAAAAACTACTCTTTTTTATATCAATTCTCCCCCTGCTTTCGTTTGAGGCGGTCTCACAAGGTTATATTGACACAATGACAGTGTCAACTAGCGCCTGCGGTGACGCTGACTTTCGACTTAAAAAAACGGTCCCTGCGGTAACGCTTCCCAACCTAAGCGCTACTATCAATTACGGCGATGGCTCTTCAGCAACCATGACCAACATGATCACGGACAGTTCCTTCGTTTCCAATCATTTCTATCAATGGCCGGGATCCTATCCCGTTAAATGCGTGGTGTTCGATAATGGAAGCCCTGTCGACTCCTTGTACTATACTCATACCCGGAGTTCCTTCGTTTGCCAGGATGTAATGATACGATCGTATATAGATGTCAATAGTGACTGTATTTCGGATACCGGTGATTACTACAAGAATTTACCTGTAAGCATCCGCGTGGATTCTAATGGTATTGCCGTAGATACGTTATCCTCGTTGGCCGGGCTCTATTACAATACAACTGCCCCTGTGGGAACAGTATATACCTATAC
>CAMPKR010000267.1 GCA_946887345.1 uncultured Bacteroidota bacterium
CCTTCACCCATGATATTTACAGAATATTCTATGTAGTAATGATTATAGGCTAAATCAGCTTATTTTTGCACACATTCATTTCAACAAATACAAAATATACAAATGTTATCTACGCTTAGTGAACAGGAAGTAGTACGCCGTGAGAAGCTGAAGGAATTAGAGGCATTAGGGATCGATCCCTACCCGGCCCCTTTATTTGAAATAACGCATACCGCGAAACAGATAAAGGAAGAGTTCACCGAGGAGAAACAGGAAGAATTTAAGTCAATATCTATTGCAGGCCGCGTTATGGGTGTGCGTGATATGGGTAAGGCCAACTTCGCCGTGCTGCAGGATAGCACGGGCCGTATACAGCTGTACATAAAGCGCGATGATATTTGCCCCGGTGAAGACAAGACTCTGTATAACACAGTTTGGAAGAAGCTTTTGGATATTGGTGATATCATCGGCATAAAGGGTTTTGCTTTCGTTACCAAGACCGGCGAAACATCCATACATGTTCAGGAGTTCAGCATACTGACCAAGGCATTGCGCCCCTTGCCGGTGGTGAAGGAGAAAGATGGAGAAACATTTGATGCCGTAACCGACCTGGAATTTAAATACCGCCAGCGCTATGCAGACCTGATAGTGAACCCGGGAGTGCGTGATACTTTCATAAAGATCACGAAAATGAAGAACGCTATACGCACGTTCCTGAATGAGCGCGGGGCGCTGGAAGTTGATACTCCTGTATTGCAGAGCATACCCGGCGGCGCTATAGCACGCCCTTTTGCTACGCACCATAATGCACTGGATATACCATTGTACCTGCGTATCGCGAATGAGCTTTACCTGAAGCGACTGATAGTTGGTGGCTTTGACTGGGTATACGAGTTCAGCCGCAACTTTCGTAATGAAGGTATGGACCGCACGCATAATCCTGAGTTTACCATCCTTGAATTCTATACAGCCTACAAGGACTATATATGGATGATGGAAACGACGGAAGAAATGCTGGAGAAAACAGCCATAGCTACCAACGGAACCAGCAAAACCGTAGTAGACGGGGTAGAAATAGACTTTAAAGCACCATACAGGCGCGTGAGCATTTATGATGCTATTAAAGAACACACCGGTATTGACATCAGCAATATGGATGAAGCCGAACTGCTGGATGTGTGTAAGCAGCTGAGGATAGAAACCGACACCACAATGGGTAAGGGAAAGCTGATAGATGAGATCTTCGGCAGTAAGTGTGAAAAATACTATGTGCAGCCGACCTTCATTATAGACTATCCTATAGAAATGAGTCCGCTGACGAAGAAGCATAGAGAAAAGCCGGGATTGGTAGAGCGTTTTGAGTTGATCATCAATGGCAAGGAAATAGCAAACGCTTACAGCGAGCTGAACGATCCTATAGACCAGCGCGAGCGTTTTGAAGACCAGGTGAAACTGATGGAACGCGGTGACGAAGAGGCTATGTATATAGATTATGACTTCCTGCGTGCGCTGGAATACGGCATGCCTCCAACGGCAGGTATCGGCTTCGGTATAGAGCGCCTGGCTATGTTGCTGACAGGGAATGTATCCATACAGGATGTACTGCTCTTTCCGCAAATGCGACCTGAAAAAACAAATGATTAGTAAGTAAAGCCCCTCCTCCGCAAGGGGCTTTATTTTTCCCTTACGATATTCTTTGTATTTTTCCGCTACTGCATGAAAGGTCCACTGGTCAATATCATTTTGCTGCTTTCCTTTGGAGCTATCTTACTTGTCTACGACCTCAAAGACAAACGGAACGCCGACCACGTCGACTATATGGAGCGCAGCCTTTCGGAATTGAAACAGGTACTTCCAGCAAACGCCCGCCTGCACTACCAGGGTACCCTCTCAGATACGGTTAACTTCTGGGAGGTACAACTAATGGTTCGCTACCTGCTTATCCCCGCCGCTACGGCAATAGATATAGACTCCGACACGACCATCTACGTGGCACGTCGCAGTGATACAACAGCTATCCCTCCAACGGGACAAGTGATCTGGCACCATGAGGACTCCGTTTATAGCTATAAACTCATTGAAAAAGAAAAACGATGAACAAGAATAGCCTGCATATATTCTGCCTGGGACTGTTCATCAGCCTCATCAGCATACTTTATTTCTATTCACTGGCTTTCAGCATACCTTTTATTGTGATAGCGATACTGGCTCCCGTTGCCGGCTTCTTCCTGTTCAGGCACATATTAAAGAATACGATGCAGGATGAGAAACGCGAACCCGACAGGAGGCCACTCTACATCCTGGCCGGCGGGATAGTAGTAATTACAGCAATATCATCGATACTCCTGCGAAAGCACGGTGATACCGACGCCATTGGCAACTGGAATTTCATTGCGCGCTATATCGCAGACCAGGAGCACTGGAAGAACCTGTTCAACAATAGCGTCAGTCAAGCCCACGCTGACTATCCCCTGGCCTATCCCGGCGCTATTGCCTTCTTCTGGAACCTTTTGAGCACACGTAGCGAGATAGTGTCCCTGGCAATCACGTATATCCCTGCCATTTGCATACCCGTGCTTATATTCATTGAACTCTATAAAAAACACCTCCCTCTCGCCACCGCTATCCTCGTGATATTCGCTTTCGACAGGTACTACCTCAACTGCGGCCTCAACCAGTACGCTGATACTTTGCTATCCTTCTACCTGCTCTGCGCCATCATTTCCATGCAGTACTTTGATCGCACCAGGGATGACATGTACCTGGTCCTCTGCACTGCCATGCTGGGTTGCTGCCTATGGACCAAGAACGAAGGCCTTATCATTTGTGCAGTCTTCGGCTTATTCTATTTCCGCACTTTCACTGCTAAGCGGTATCTGCGTTGCTCTATCTACGGCATTGCCCTTCCCGCAATTACCTTAATCTTCTTCAAACTGGTCTATGCCCCTGCCAATGACCTCCTGGCCGGATCAGACACCTCTGCTATTTCTCTACTCACCGATAAAGCCAGGTATAAACTCATCTTTCAACATTTGAAACAAAGCTTCAATACCCACTTCTTCGTACTCGGCTTACTTGGTCTCATCTATATAACTTACAGCATATTTCGCCTCAGACTTTTTACAAAAGAGTTTTTATTGCTTTGCTGTATCCTGGCTATATACATTGTCATCTATCTCATCAGTCCGCGCGACCTCAATTGGCATCTTGCTACCTCGCTCGACAGACTAATAGTGCAACTTTCCCCTTCACTATTCTTAATTTTAGGCAATGAGATATCTAAGATCAATATCCCCCTCGCTGCCGGCACCAAAAGCTAAGTTGTTCTTCCTGCTCTTATCTTTCTGCCCTATACCTGCATTTGCGCAAAAACATGCGGAGGAGATAGCTAAATTCCGCCAGCACTATAAAGAAGAATTTATCGCTGAAGAGCGGTCCCCGCTGAAAGCGGCGGATACAGGTTTCCTCAGATTCTACCCTGCTGACGAAAAGTACCGGGTAGCAGCCGAGGTCACACTCACATCCGACGCTAAGCCCTTCATGATACAGACTCGCAACAAAAAGGAGAGGGAATACAAAGAATACGCAGTGCTTAAATTCAAACTGAAAGGCAAAAGCTACAAACTACATGCTTACCAGAACACCGCCTGGGGGAGGGACGAAAAACTAAAAGACCTGCTCTTTATTCCTTTTACCGACAATACTAACAATGTGGAAACTTACGGTGGCGGCAGGTATATAGATCTGGATGTCAAAGACATAAAAGACGGTAAAATAACGCTGGACTTAAATAAGTGTTACAATCCTTACTGCGCTTTTGCTGAGGGCTACTCCTGCCCTATCCCACCAAGGGAGAATTCGCTGAACATATCAGTCAAAGCAGGAGAGAAACTTTTCGGGAAGCCAGGTGCAGCGCATTAAAAAGG
>CAMPKR010000268.1 GCA_946887345.1 uncultured Bacteroidota bacterium
ATTCCATTCTATAATAAAATTGTTGCGTCCCGTCCCAACCAGAATTCCAAAATACTTCTGCTGTATCAACTCCAGCATCGCCAGGAACGTGAAAATAGCATGTATCCTGCTCTCGCACTGCCCGAAAAGGGTTTCAAAGGCCACACGGTTGTTGTTCTGTATATAGTCCAGCATAAAGACGCGCTGGCCTTCCAGGCTGTAGTTATACTTTACCACCACGTGCTGCGGCTTATTCGTCCTGTCCTGGAAGCGTTTCATCACCTTCTCAAACGCCTGCATCAGCTTAAACATAGTGATGGTTTGCACCTCCGTCCCTTCTGCATATTCTTCGCCCAGTGCTTCCAGCTCCTTGCGTATGTTGCCGCGTTTCTGCTGCAGCAGGCGCTCTGCCTCCATCACCATCATCTGCTCCGACGCTTCTTTAAAGCGCTTGTACTCCAGTATCTTATCCACCAGCTCCTGGCGCGGATCTATCTCATTCCCTTGTGCGTCCAGCTCTCGGCGCGGCAGCAACATCTTAGCCTTAATGCGCATCAGCGTAGAGATGAAAAGAATAAATTCACTAGCCAGCTCTATATTCAGCGATTCCAGGTCATGTATATAGGCCAGGAAGTCTTTGGTAAGGGTATTAATGGGGATATTATAGATATCCAGTTCGTCTCTCTCTATAAAGAAAAGCAGCAGGTCAAATGGACCTTCAAACTGGGGCAATTTTATCTGGTACGAAGACATCGCTGTTAGTTCAGGTATCTAAACAGAAAGAAGCCTCCAAGGCCTCTCTCCGCATTCAGGAATAATCCCAAAAATAAGCTTTTTTGCAGGCTTTAAAAGCCTGACACCATCTTATCAAAACTTATATATAAAACCAATCGTAAAGAGTTGCTTTAGCTGCACCCAGCCAAGTCCCATACCGGGTTCGTCTCTAGGCACTTCCAGGCCGCTTATGGGGTCTGTCTTGGTCTTTTTGTAAGGAATGTCATTGTCATATATCATAGTTGCGCCAAGCGTTACACTGATGTATTTCCCGATCTTACAAGCAAGCAGGTTATCAAAAAGTACATCAACATTTCCGGGATTGTCCTTTTTCACTACGTTACCAAGGCTGTCTTTGCTGTCTTTAGCCAGGTAGTTAGCATACAGATCCAGCCTTGTTTTAAAACTTATATTCTTTGTTATATCCACCATATAACGGCCCGTGAAATAGGCGCCCAACTCTACTCTTGTGGTCTTACCATATTCCACACCAAAGGCGCCCTCAGCATTCATCAGCGTATAATACTTGTCAACAAATGTCAACCGACCGGCAATTGGCGAAAGGAATAAACTCAGGTTACTTCCCTTGCGGTACTCAACACCTATCGCTGCCGTTAAATATGCCGGCGAAAGAAAACGCGAGGTAGAAAAAGTATCCCAGCCCGGGGCAGTATAATCATATGCCTTGGTAAACTGCGATTTGAAGTTCAACAAGCCCGTGATATAGAAGTCGCTTGCAGTATCCAATCTTATTCCATACTTCGACGTGAAGTCGATGCGGTCATCAATCTTCCTCGGTACAAACATGTTCGAGTAAGCATAAAAAAGACCATAGTTCAAATCAAGGTTGTTGGTCCATATATGCCTGTGCCTCATGCTGATCGTAAAACCACTAAAAACAGCGCTGGCCGTTATAGAAGCTAATTCACCACCTGCCGGCCAGTTATGTATAAAGCCCTCATTAAAACCGAGGTTAAATATCCCCCCGTAAATAAAAGCTACAGTGTCTTTGTTTTCTGTAGCCAGCTGCTTTTTTACGTCTTCAGTTTTTCCCAACTGTGCATTCGTGGAGTTTAGTGATATAAATGCCACGAGGAAGAGTATAATTTTTTTCATGTCAGACATTGTTTACCGTGTTTACTTAGGCTTGTATTTAGATTCCAGCAGGAAACGTTGTGAATCTTTGTGTTTGTACAATTCGTCAAAACTCGTTTCAGGGTGTTCTTTCATATACGATTGCACAATCCTGTAACCAATCCATGTACCTATATTGCCGGGACATTCGTCGCTTATTTCCTTGGTACCAGGCCCTTCATTTACAAACGGGAATATACGTTCCCTGCTTGTACTATATAGTATATCTCTCTGCACAAAAAAGTTATAGATAAAGCCTTCGTTTTTTTCACATTCCTCCAACTGGTCTTCGGTATAGGCCAGTCTCACATGCTCCTCTTTATATGGTAGCATCTTCGACAAAAAGTACTGCTCCTTTCCACGTTGTAGCATCAGATCCAGCAATGTTTTATCCTCGGTGGTTTCTGGATACATGTCCTGGTAAATTGCCCTGAATGCAGCTACCGGAATATACCGCGGTCTCAACTGCAGCATAAGGTAATCCTGCAAGCCAACAGACCTGTAAAATGGATACCCTTCCCCAAGGAACATATCCAGTCCTATAGCCATACTGCTCTCTCCATATAAAAACACCCCATAGTTGGCCAAACCCGATATAAAGTACGTAACATCAGGAACCTGGTATGCAGGGTGATAGTGTCTTAAATATTGAAAACCTTTTATAAGGTCCTCTTCCACTTCCTTTGTATCCGGGAAATGCACTTTTACGGTGTCAAACAGCCCTCTGTAGTCTTTTTCTGTCAGGAAACCTTTCAAACCTTCCGAAATGCCAGGATTGTCGTTTGTGTATACGCCCTCTATCCTGAAGCCCATCACCTGGTCAAGATAAAGATCGAGGAACACAGGATATTGATTTTTAAGCCTTTGAAGCCCTGCACCTAAATTTGCTGTATCCAAACCCGCAAGGTCCCGGTCAAATCTCCTACTCTTTATTTCTATCTTGATGTCCGAAACATCGGGATCATCTCCACCTGTACAGGAGTTTAGGCAAAAAAAGCTCGAAAATGCCAGCAGAACCGTCAATCCCCTTCTCAAAACATTTAGTTGCCTGAAATACAACATCTGCTAAATGGTTTTAAATTGCCGCAAATTTAATGATACAAACCGAGTGGCTCGATAATTGTTATTAACACCTTTGACAATCGAATATTATATGAAAAAACTCGCTTTACTATTCATCACCTCTTTCATTGTTCTTAGCAGCGCCTCTGCGCAAGATGACTATGGTCCCCGCCCGCGCGGCGGAACACCTCGACATAGCTCCACACCCTGGCGTTTTGGTGTGTTTTTCGCTCCCAATGTCTCGTGGATGAAGCCTACTAATTCAAAAAGCAATGATGGTCTGCACAAAGTGGTTAGTGATGGCTCAAAAACGGGGTTTACCTGGGGCCTGATGGCTGACTATTATGTTACCTATAATTATGCAATCGAGACCGGCGTACAGGTGAATTCTACCGGCGGCATTATCTCTACCAGCATTGTACCGGCATTGATTCCTACTAATGAAAGCTATGTTAGTTCCACGACTTTTGACTATAGCCTGCAATACGTGGAAGTGCCTTTCAATCTGAAGCTGCGCTCAGACGAAATAGGTTCCGGCCTCCAGCTTTTTGGCCAGTTAGGTGTAATGGCCGGTATCAGCTTAAGCCGCAAAGCTACCTATGTCGTGGACTACTACGATTACAACAAAAATACCAACCTCCGTGTAGACGGAGAACGTGAACGGATACCCGGTAGCCTTACCACCTCACCACTGTTATTCTCGCTAAATGTCGGCGGTGGCCTGGAGTACCCGGTAGGTGACAGGCTTGCTATTTACTTTGGTCTTTTTTTCAACAATGGCTTTGCGCCCGATGTTACTAACCCTGCCAACTACGACCTGGGATATACGCCATCAGGTGCATCGTTCAGGGACGGCAATACACGCCTGAACAACTTTGCCCTTCGTTTAGGATTATTCTTTTAGATTTACATAGTTATTTAACTAAAAC
>CAMPKR010000269.1 GCA_946887345.1 uncultured Bacteroidota bacterium
TGCTTCTACGGTAAGGTAACGCGTAGTGCTGAGATCGTAAGTGCCGTTTGGTTTATAGCCCAGTATATTGATCATGGCGTTTTCATCAGATTTGGATATCACGAAGAAGGGTGTGTCTTCGCTCAGGCCGTTACCGCTGGTGAGCACCGTGAGTGCCAGCATACGCACCTTGGTGAGGTATAGCTGTGCTGTAGCTTCATCACCGCTTTCCTTCGCAGCCACAAACACCAGGTTCAGGCGCTTAAGATCGAAGGGAACCTGGTGAAGATAAGCGATACCCAGGCGTATGATTTCTTTCAGGTCTTGCTGGGTAAGCTCTCCCTTATCAAAAATTTTCTTAATGCTATCATCCTCTGCGGTCTTCAGTCCATCGCGCGAATATCCATCCTGGAACACATAGCCATAGTAAAGCATGCGGTAGTCCCTTAGCGAAAGCGAGGGGTCGTTATCCATATACTTTTTAAAGAGCTTGGGATAGTAAAATATTGAATTGGGGTCCTGCGTCATTTGCTTGATAGAAGCATAGTCGGGCGCGAGAAACTTTTGTTGACGTTCTTCTTCTTGTGCAAATACTCCGAGCGGGAGTAACATCATCACAAATAATAAAATCTTCCTGCACATAATTCCTGCCATTTAACTGTTCAATTATCTTGTATTCATCCTGATCGCTTTTCCCGATCTCCTATACTTTAAATAAAGCCGTGCCACCAATTAATGCCTATAATAACAGACGAGTTTTTTTATTAAAACGTAAGCCTCGTATTGTTAATTGTTTCTGATGCACGAATTTTGCGAACATAGTCATGGCTATGGTCCTTATTTAACATTCCCTTCTGATGGAAGTACTGAACAACAAGAAATTATTCCGCTTTGAGATTCTTTTTGAGGGGGGAAAGATTGCCTTCCTCGAATACCGTTGGAAGAAAGGGGATATGCTGCTGATGCGTACTTATGTGCCCGTGGAACATCGCCGACAAAAAGCCGGTGCAACACTCGCTAGGACAGCCATGGAATACGCCCGGGATAACAACTTAAAAGTGCAGGTATTTTGCCCTTTTGCAGAGCTCTTCATAAA
Organism: uncultured Bacteroidota bacterium; assembly: GCA_946887345.1. Next base: position 1,076 of record CAMPKR010000269.1, read on the forward strand.
AAAGCATGAAGAGTATAAAGGCTTGCTTAGTTCTGAGAAGTAAAGTTACTCCCCGTCCATTTTCTTTTTCATCTCCATTATATCTACCTCCAGGTCGGCGAGGCGATGATATACTTCCGATGGCTCACTGAAGTCGCTGCTTAGCTTCAGGCGGCCATACCATATTTCTACCACGTCTTCAGGGTCTATCTCCATGGTGGGATAGTCGGCCCTGTGCATCACCGTGTCCGACTTCAGGTATATTTTGCCTCTTTCCTTTACGCGGTTCAGCACGCGCTTTACGGTTACCCCGCCCTTATGCACTACAACGTGCACGCGGTTGTCGCGGATGCCATCTATACCATCTACCCATTCGCCTATTATGCGGTCGCCACTCATAATATTAGGCGCCATAGAAGGCCCCTCTACCTCGAACATGCGGAAGGTGGCATTGTTCAGCCCGGGCAGGCGGAACGAAGGCAGGCTTTCCATAAATTCCGGGTCACCATAGCCCAGAAGATAGCCCGCACGGGCCTTTACAGGCACATACAGTATGTTCTCATCCCCATCGGGGGCTACGGAGATGACCTGGGGCAGGTTTTGGGCAGGCCCCTTATATAGAGGAATAACTCTATTGTTGGGCAATGAAGGTGAGGCAATTCCATCTTTTTCTACGTTTTTGGAGATCATCTCTCCTATGTCTACGCCAAAATAATTGGCAAATGTCAGCAGGGTTTCCATGTTCGGTTCACTTACTCCGGACTCATAATTGGCTATGGTAGTGCGGCCTATGCCCAGCTCAGAGCTAAGCCCGTCCTGCGTTTTGCCCGATCTTTTCCTTAAGAATTTAAGGTTGGCTGAAAAGTGTACCATAATAAAAAAATAAAATTTTTGCCCAAAAATTTGGATTTGTCAAAATAATTGGAATATATTTGTATCAGCAAATCCAATATTGATGACAACAAAGATAGAGATCAAAAAAGGATATGCCAAATAACTTGGAGCGAATGTGTATAAGATTGTTACAAAAAAGTATCAAAAAATGCACAAAAAGTTTCAAAAAAATCAAAAAGAAGAAAAGCAGAAACGACAGACCGGAACATAAAGATTAGTAGACAGAACAATTAAATGGTTTAACAGAAAAAAAACAAATGATTATGAATTACGCAATCGCACAAAGCAGTTATGACAACGCAGCACAGCACATTCAGATCTCAGACAGGAACAGGCTACAACAGGCAGGAAATCTACGCAGCTTTTTAACACCCGGCATTTACGGCAAGCCTAACAAGCACCCCGAGCAAATGCTGGAAGTAATAGCTGCAGCTACTCAAATGGACCACCGGCTATTTAAACTAAAGACGCGCAAGCGCGAGGTAGTGGAGCTTCGCTTCCTGGCATCTCTGCTGCTGCGTAAATATTATCCCGGCATTACGCTGAAGCAGATAGCACAGCTATATGGCGGACAGGATCATACCTCGGTAATGAACGGACTGGCCCGCGGCAACGACCTGCTGGATATAAAAGATCCCATCTTTACCTACCGCTACCTGAACGCAATGAATGCGATCAACCAGTGGATAAAGAATTAATGGCTGAATGACTCAATAGCTCAATAACTCAATTATAAAGGCCTGCACAGCGTGCGGGCTTTTTTGTTTTACAACTTCCGTAAAAGAAATCAGGAGATGGTCCTGTTTGGATCATCTCCTGAAAGAGGAATAATCGGAGTTTTCTTAGAGAGGAAAAGGAGTGTATAGATCTGTTTGCGATCATCTCCTGTACAATTTGCTTGTACTCTATACTAATAAACACCATGCCATATGGGGAACTATGGGGAACAGTGCCTGTAAACCCTTATTGCTCAATGGCACAGAAGAGCTTTTCTATTCCTTATCACCATTGCACTGGGCAAGGTGATACTCGTTAGCGCGGTTTCCCCATGTTGGTTTGCTTATATCGCTGCCGTCTTCTTTGGCAAAGAGGCCCTTGGCTTTGTCAAAGTAAGGCTTAGCGTTCTTTGCTCCACCGCCGAAAGCTTTTGGCGTATAGAACTTATTAGTGCCCTGGAGGTAGTAGATGCGGGGATTATCAGGATTGATAGCCTTGGCTTCGGCCAGGTTGTCATCAAATATCTTCCCGAACTTCTGCCAGCGGCTCATGGGGTTCACCGCCAGGCGGGCATTGGCTATCATAGCTTCCAGCACATGGGTTTCGTCGTTCTCCTTGCCCAGTATGGTAATGGTTTCTTCCATTTCTTTTTCGGCCTCATCCAGGTAAGCGTCTCTTTTTGCTTCCTTCTGCTCCATGTACGAAAGCATTGTTTTGCTGTAGGCATTGTAGTAATGCGTTTCCCAGCTATCCTTCCATTTCTGGGCTATAAGGCCCAGCTTATTGCTCTGCTCTACTTTTATCTCCATAGTCATGGTAGTATCAAAGGCGAGGAATGTTTTCTGCAGGGCAGGCTTAAAATCCTGCTGAGCCTGTGCGCTTACATAAGTGAAAGCCGCTACGGCTACGAGTAAGATAAATCGTGTCATTGTATTGAATTAAAAAGAATGAAATGGTTGATTGTTCGTTTGCAGGGCAAAGCTAGGACGAATAAAGGGATGAGATGAACATGATTCGGTAAAAAGAGGCAGAATGTCGGTAAAAAAGGGCTAAGGTTTCGACGGTTGTAACGCCGGTTCTTGTTTTGCTTTAATTTTTGAAAATCCCGGCGGGCGGGAGACCGCGCCAATACTGAAAAGCTTAGTTTTTTACTTGAATTTTACTTGAATTTTGTT
>CAMPKR010000270.1 GCA_946887345.1 uncultured Bacteroidota bacterium
GCATTACCTGCACTATGACCTGTGTTCACCCATGTTACACCATCCCAGTAAAGGTATATTCCGCCCCCGTCTATAGAATAGAAGGTAGGGGAAGGCCCTGGTCCGTTTATATTTTCACTTACCGCCAATCCTATTGCTCCCGGAGGCCATGGAATCGTATTAGCCGAGGGATTCGTAATAGAAAGAGGCTGGGTAGGATCGTAATTCTCTATCGTATTGATCGAATAGTTCAGCGAATAAATAAGGCCGCTGCCTGTTCCGGAACAGACAGGCAATTGCGCCTTCGATGTCGCACTTACTAATATAAATAAAGCAATTAGTACGTAAGTATGGAAGGGTCTAAATACACTCATATTGTCCTTGGCTTGATTACCTCATAAATATATGCATATTTTCATAATTACTGTCAGTCTTAACGAATCCGGAAGCTTTTTAAGTATTATGGGGTAATTTTAGCTTCTGTCATGCGATTTGTTGCCTTCATTTTCGTCCTACTTTGTTCTTTGGCCTGCTCGCGATCGGCCTCTGCGCAGCTATACCAGGAAAGCATGGAGGAAAGAGCCAACAGGAAAATGACTTACGAAGAATTCCTGGTTGCAGAAGTCCGCAAGTTTCCGGAAGTAAAACGTAAAGAAGCGGAGATATTAAAACGTTCCAACCAGGCAATGAACGCTGTCTACATGATAGAAAGCGATGGCCTTGGGACTTACACCATCAAAATACTGGAAGACATAAACGGCAGAAACCAGGTATTGCATCTGCGTTACCTGGTGGATAGCGCTACCGGCCGGGTGCTTAATAAAGATCGCAAACCATAATTTACCTTTTCTTCACCGGCTTCTTTTTCTTCTGTTCCTCTATTACTCTTGTAGGCGCCTGGGTTTCTTCCAACTTTGATTTCAGGCGGCTGTAATAAAGCCTGTTAGTAAATGCCTTACCCATTTTTTCTATCAGGCCGTTGGCTTTCATATAGGCTGCACTGTAGCTTTCTTCATTCTTTGATTTGGCCTTGGCCGCATCTTTCACTGCGTCCAGCAGTATCGCATACAGCGCCAGCTCATACACTTCTCCGCTGAAATACTTACGCGCCATTGAATCGCGTATCACAAATTCATTGGCAACTCTTTCATTATATGGTGGCTTATCGGTCATGCCCCAGTTGATCTCGGAGTGCCAGAGTGTATAAGGAAGCTCGTAAATAAACTGTGAATACGCCGTGGAGATCATCGCTTCGGGGTCGCTCATGGTCACCTCTTCTATCGCTCCCATATAGTCATTGTAGCGGAATACAAAGCGCTTATCCCTGCCTGCACTACGGCCATAACGAAGCATCTTCAATGCAAATGAATAATTGATCTCTGCCATCAGCAGCTTTTTCATTTGCATATCCAGCGGTGGCAGACCAATGAAGTACTCTATTACATAGCGCAGTTGCCTGTCACGGCGCTCTTTCAGGTAGTTCATCAGTTGTACCCTCCCCATGGTCTTAAAGGCCGCTGTGTCCGCAATTTCCAGTTCTGCATTTTCAAATTCCTTTTGCATCTTGCCCAGGAAGGTCAGCAGTTTTTTGTTGCTTCCTGTTAGCCTGGCCTCACCATCAGCCACGGTCAGCCATATTTTATCGCCTGGCATCACATAAGTGCCTTTCAGTAGTTTGCGACGATTCACATAGCGTACATAGAATGGTCTGTCAAAACCTATTCTTGCTTCAAAGTTGTTGCTCTTGTCCAGTTCCGGCATTATGCTTACCGAATTACCTTCAATCAGGTCTAATGGATATAGATACGCATTGATGATCATGTCATAATCCGACGGATTCTTAAATGTTCCACCTATAGCGGCAAAATCCTGTGCTTTGACTCTGAAAGAAAAGGCTGCTGTAAAGCCAAGCAGGCAAAGAAGAAAACGCTTTTGCATAAAGGCAAAATACAAAAAGCCCTGCATTTATTGAACCTGAAGTTTTTTATATTTATACTGCTGTTACAGGTAATTTCTTACGCAGATGCTATGAAACACTTTATATTAATATCATTCACTCTCTTCGTCTATTCTTGTGGTCAGAGTACAGCTCACTCCGGTTCAAAAGCGGGCGAAATGATTCCATCAAGAGACACCTGCGAATCGCCGGATATGGACTTGCGTTGTTATTTCAGGGATATGCCGGAAAAGCTCAACTCGCAAATGGTTATTGCTAACGGAGGCGAACCCGGCGAAAGATTGACCATTCGTGGTCGTTTGGTAAATACAGATGGCGGTCCGGTTGCTGCAGCCATCATTTATGCGTATCACACAGATCGCGACGGTATCTATTCAAAGAAAGGAAACGAAAAAGGCGCGCAAAAATATCACGGTCATCTTCACGGCTGGTGTAAAACAGATGCATCGGGCAACTATGAAATACATTCTATCCGCCCCGCTCCTTATCCCGGCGGAAGTGCTCCTGCGCATATACATGCGGCAATCCTGGAGGCTGGCAAAGGCCCTTATTACATCAACGATTTCGTTTTCGAAGGCGATCCCCTGCTAAAGGGCTACCATGAAAACACAGAGCTAACAGGTGGCACGGGTATCATTCATCTGGAAAAGAAAGATGGTGTTTGGACGGGCACAAGAAACATTTTTATAGAAAAACAATAAGGAGCCGCAGCCCCTTATTTTATATCTGGAAGAACATTTGAATACACGGTTAACTCCTTAATCCACCCAGTTCGCGGTTCTAATTGATACTTATCAGCTCCACCTCAAATATCAGCGTGCTGTTCGGTCCTATCTCTGCACTCACCTGCTGACTACCATAACCCAGGTGGGGCGGAATGAAAAAGCGCCATTTGCTGCCTACGCTCATTAGTTGAAGTCCTTCTGTCCAGCCGCTTATTACCCTGTTCAGCGGAAAGCTGGCAGGCCTGCCTCTCTGCACCGAGCTGTCAAAGATGGTCCCGTTGATCAATGTACCATGATAGTGGCAGGTCACGGTGTTATAGGCAGTTGGCTTTGGGCCATCGCCACCATCTGTTATCACTTCATACTGCAGCCCGCTGGCCAGGCTCACCACGCCGTCCTTTTTTGCATTTGCTTCCAGGAATTCCTGGCCGGCCCTCAGGTTCTCTTCTGCTTTCTGGTTCCTCATATTGAATAGTCTGTCTGCTATGCTCATTTTTTCAGGATTTTGGCCAAAGTTCGGAATTCTACTCTTACAAATAACCATAAATGCTATTTTTAATACGATAGTCCTAACGCTATAAATATTAACTTCGCCCCCCTAGATCAAAACCAGGTTGGGGTTTTGACTTTTGACTTTTGAATTAATTACCCATGGGTTTTTTCGATAAATTATTTAAACGAAATAAAGAGCAGCAGGAACAGAAGGAAGCACTCGACCAGGGTTTGCAAAAAACCAAGCAGAGCTTTTTTTCAAAAATAACAAAGGCTATTGCGGGCAAGGACTCCGTAGATGAAGAAGTGCTCGACCAGGTAGAAGAAGCTCTTGTTGGCGCAGACGTTGGTCTTGATACCACCATCGCGATTATCAAGCGCATAGAGGACCGCGTTGCGAAAGACAAATACCTCGGCACTTCTGAACTCAACCGTATTCTGCAGGAAGAGATAATGGGTATGCTTACCGAAGCCCCTTCCTCTGAATTCGAAACTTTCGACGTTCCCGCAGGCAAGAAGCCATACGTGATTTTAGTAGTAGGTGTAAACGGCGTTGGCAAAACAACTACAATAGGCAAGCTGGCTTACAACTTTAAGAAAAAC
>CAMPKR010000271.1 GCA_946887345.1 uncultured Bacteroidota bacterium
CTACATTGATATGCGCTACGATAGTATGATAGGAGGAAACTTCCTGATGGCCCAACTTACGTTCCCGGTATCGCTGGGGGTGAGGTATAGTTTGTAAACAAGCCTCTTATAAAAGTTATTAAGCGCCTGTAGGGACGCTTTTTTGCGCCCATATACAAAAGAAAAAAGCCGCCAATAAAGGCGGCCTTCTCTCTTTATTTGATTCTGCTATGTCAAACTATTTTGCGAGGGTCAGGCGAACAGTGCTTGAATTGCCCTGGTCGTCTTTCACAGTTAGGAAGTAGACACCATTGGCGAACTGCTCCATGTTAAGGACTTTCTTCGATGTGGCTTCTATTTCTTCGTGCATCAGGTTCTGGCCTACTGCATTGTAAATGTCTATTTTCCTGTTTACTTTTTCAGCACCCCAGTCAAGAGTTACCAAGCCCGTAGTAGGGTTAGGATATACATTGAACCTGTCTTTGTTCATGTTGGCTACCTCAAGCAATGAGATATTGATGATATTGGACATGGGGGACCAGCAAGCTGTATTGATCCTTACCACGTAGTAGTTACCGGCTACAGTAGGATGGTACCACTGCGTGTGCTCACCCGGTATGAGGCCGAACGGACCGTACCAGTCATAGTAATTGTAGATATTATTATTTACGAACAGCATATTGCCCAGCAGCGACAGTATCGGTTCTTGCGGAGCTTCATACAGTATCATGGTCATGTTCGCTTCTACCGTATCTTCTGTGTAGCAGTTACCATCAGTCTGGTTGGCAACGAACGTTACTACGTCGCCGCTATCCAGCGTAGCTGTAGTGAAGGTGAAGCCGTTACCTGCAAAGGTGTCATTTACATACCAGTTACCATCAGGATTAGTACCAAAGTTATTGGCAACACCTTCGAAGGTAAATACTGAGTCAAGACAGCCGGGATTAGTGCCCTGGATGATATTGATGGAGACAGCAGGAACAGATGAAGGTATGATACCGGCTACGATCTGGTTTGACAGCGCGATCGGGTTACCAACGCATATGCTGGTGCTGGTTACTACGAGGTCAACTACATCGCCGGGAGCCAGGGTTGATGTTGTGAAGTTCGCCTGATTGGCACCGGGAACATTCACACCATTAATACGCCACTGGAAGCTGGCACCATTTCCCGAGTTGGTTGTGCTTGAAGTAAATGATACCGGCAAGCCAGAACAAATCGGGAAGCCGGTGGCATTTACAATAGTCACCGTTTGCAACTGCGCTACAAAGATGATGGTAATACTGTTAGATGTGGCCGTAGGCGTAGTAGCGCATGAAGACGAAGTGGTGATGATAACATCTACTACGTCGTTGTTATTAAATATACCGGTAAAGCTATTGGAGTTATTGCCCGCATTCACGCCATTTACGCGCCACTGATAAGAAATACCACTGCTGTTACCTGCATTCACAGGCGTAGCCAGGAAGGTCAGTACCTGTCCGGGACAGCCGGGGTTATTACCATTTATCAAGGCAATGCTTACTGTCGGCGTAATCGCACCGTGCGTTACCACTATGCCATTGGAAGTAGCTGACGAAGGTATAGCACATGAAGAACTTGAGTTCATGATAACCGTAACGGTGGCATTGTTCGGGATGTTTACCGCGCTGAAAGAGTCATCGGTAGCACCCGGTACATTAATACCGTTTATCTGCCACTGGTATGTAGGGCTTGTGCCCGGATTACCTGCGTTTACCACAGCGAATGTAAGAGAGTCGTCAATGCAGTTAGGAATGCTGCCTGCAACTACTCCTATCGTTACCGTTGGAGCAACTGCGTTGCTGCGGAGCACAGTGATGTTGCTTGACTGCGCACTGTCAGTAGAACAGCTGGTTGCATAGTATATGCGAACGAATACGTTGTCGTTGTTTGTTGGTGTGCTTGTGATGAAGGTATCATTAATTGCACCTGAAACAGGGTTGCCGTTAATGAACCATTGGTAGCCGGGAGATATACCTGTGCTTGGCGTTGCCACGAAGGTGAGCTGATCGCCGAAGCAGGAAGGATTGTTGGTAAGCAGAGTTGCGGTTACCGAGCCTGAGCCACCACCAACGCCCGTTGCACGAACAGTTATCATGTAGTCTTCAAACTGACCAAATTCACTGTTGCAGGAGGTGGGAGGATTAGCTGCAGAGAAGCGATCAGTTACTACCCGCATAGTAAGTGGGGTACAAAGAGCCAGGTCAGGAACCTGCGACAAGGTAGGCAATGTAATTGCACCACCATGATTTCCGGGAGAAGGCGACATACTCTGGAAAACTGTTTCCAGTGCATCGGCAAAATCTCCATCTGCATTGTAGTCAATAAATATGCTCACCCACTGAGATCCGGAGCCAACATTTACGATAAACGTATCTGTAGTTCCCGCTTCAAGTATGGCACCCTGGTGGCAACTACGGTCGAGGTAGTACTGGTTGGCCTCGTCTGTATAGCCGCCCGAATTGAAATCGAGGTAAGTGTTGATGTTGTCTTTAATCGCTACCCTTCGCGGTCCCAGGTTGAAACTGTTACCCGGGTTGGCCAGGATCGGGAAGCTGCAAATAGGCGGAGTCGGATTCGAAATCGGCTGTCCACCCAACGCACCTATGAAGTTGCGGCGGTAAACCAGCATTGTGTTCATCATCTTGGCACGCTGACCCTGGGTGAAACGATCCTGGCAGCTTGAGTAATCCATAAAGTTGCGGACAATGTCACCAAAAGGCATTCCCGTACAAGGGTTAGTACCTGTTGGACAGTTGAATTGCGACTGCATAATAGGATCGGTGTCGCAAACCTGGTCGTTATCTGTATTACAGTCAGCATTAGGAGGGCAAACGGTAGTGGTGCCACCCTGGAAAACGTGATACAGACCCAGTGCGTGGCCCATTTCGTGAACTATGGTATATTCAGGCATTGTTGCGGCCTGCGAAGCCAACATTACTGTTCCATCCAGTGTAGGAGACACAACGGGATAAGGCAGGTAGGCATAGCCTGCGGTGAACGGACCAGCCGAAAGGCCATCCTCACCGTCTATTTTGTTCACTATCCAGATGTTATAGTAATTATTATAGTCCCACCGGCTAAGGTTTTTAACACTCAGCTCGGGAACGCCAGTAGTGGTTGATAGCTCCACGCCGTTGTTGGCATAGTCGGTTCCCAGGGCACTTGCACCGTTGATGCGAACAATACCATTAGTAGCACCGCATGCCTCGCTGCGCTGAGCCAGCACAAAGCGGATGGGTACATGCGTACCGCCGCTCATGCTATCGGGATAGCCCCAGCTACCTGTTGCAGAGAAAGCATCGTTCAGGTAGCCGATCATGTCTATAATGTCCTGATCTGTAGGATTGTAGGGAGAACCTACAGCGCCGCCTGTGTGCACTATGTGCACCACCACTGGTATTTCATACACCTTGCCATTGCCGTTCAGGTTGTCGGCCACCAGCTGGCTGGTGTTGTTCATCAGGTAAGATAATGCTGACCACTGGGCGTTCATTTCCTGTACCCTCTGTGCGTAGCCCGGGTCACTTGATAGAAGTTGTTGGTGTCTGATGTCAAAACCGCAATACTGGGCTGTAGCCGCATATTGCAATCCTAAACACGCCAAAAAGAGTAGCGTAATTTTCCTTATCATGCTATAAAACGATTTATTAACCAACGTGCGTTGGCAGTATGTCGTAAAAATAAGTTATTCATTAGATAAATACTAATCAAATTTTTAAGATTTGCAGGCATTTATGTTATCAG
>CAMPKR010000272.1 GCA_946887345.1 uncultured Bacteroidota bacterium
ATTCTCCGTGGATCAGTGACTGGTCGGGGATTGTGAGTTCAATTTCGCCGCTGCCATCCTGCAAGATGCACTGGCAGCCCAGGCGTGAATTGAGCTTTGGGTTGCGGGCCCTGTCTATAAAATCCTCTTCCTTATCTGATATTTCGGGTACGTTGTTTTCCCCTTTTTCCAGGTATATATGGCAGGTGCTGCAGGCGCATACCATTCCGCAGTTGTGGTGCAGCTCTATATTATTCTCCAGTGCTATTTCAAGCAGGCTATCCCCCGGGAGTACATTCTCAATGATAACCGGCTCCAAACCTTTCTGCTCGAACTTGAATTTTATATTATACATCTTAGGCTCGTCGTTTTCATTCCGGCGCAAAGGTAAGTTATCAGCAGCGGTTTGCCTTATTTGGCAGTATACATCTTTTCTATGGAGGCAGAGACGGCCTTGTATACATCTGCCCACTCAGGATGATGCTGCAGCAGATCTACCTGGCGCTCCATTACCTCCCTATCATGGCGCATAGCCGGGCCTGTTTGCAGGTCGCTGGCCTTATGGCCGTTCATGCGCTTGAAAGTTTGGGTAATAATGGGCTGAATAGCCTCCATTGGCAGGGCCTGCTCGGCACAAATCTGCTCGCAGATGGCCATCATGTGATTGATGAAATTATTACCTACCACTGCAGAGAGGTGGAGCCACTTCCTTTTTTCGGCATCGGCTTCAAAGAGATTGTCGGTAATGCTATGCCCCATGGTGGAGATATAGCGTTTTGCTTTGGCAGAGCTGGCTTCCCATGCTGTAGGGATATCGCGGTGGTCGGGGATGGAGTTCCTGGATATGGAATAAACCGGCCAAAGAACGGCGAAGTCTTTCGCGTGATCGTTGAGGATATTCAGTTCCATAGAGCCCGCAGTATGGGCAAGGACGGTCTTCTCGAATGAGAGTTTCTGAACTGCGTTGGCTATCTCGTGGTCGGGCACCGTAATGAAGCAGATATCTACCTCACCATCGGAGATATTTCCGACATTCTTATAGCTGTTTACATTCATTTCGCGGGCAAGGGCCTTCATGGTCTCGGAGTTGCGGCCCCAGATACCATCGCATTGGTGTCCAGCGGTTTTCAACCGTTTGACGAGGAACCAGGCCATATTACCCGTGCCAATAATACTGTATGTCATAGTTAGGAAGCAGACTTAGAGTGAACAACATAGTAATTTTTCATCAAATTAAAAACCTTTTCCTTAAGTATGTGAGTATCATTCAGGGTAAGGCCTTCGGTACTGATGGGTTCGAGAAAGTGAAAATGTATGGGCAGGGGCCGTGCCCAGAACTTTCTGTTGTGTGGCAGAATGCGGCCCGTATTGAAAATGAGCCCGGGAATAATCGGTTTCTGGGCGGCAATGGCGGTGCGAAAGGCACCATCATAAAAAGATTGCAATGGTTCCTTTGTTTTGTTGCGTGTCCCCTCAGGATAGAGGCAAAGGTGAAGACCGAGTTTGAGTGCCTCCTGCATGCGCATAAAACTCTCGCCGCGGCTCTTCTCTGACTTCCTGTTTACCAGCACTGATCCCGTTTTATAAATAACGCCAAAGATGGGAATCTTCGCCATTTCTGCTTTAGCTAAGGTTTTATTAGGGCCTGGTATCCAAGGAGATGACACAGGTATATCTACCAGGGAATTGTGATTGACAACGACCACGTAATTCTCCCCTTTTTTGAAGTGCTGCTTACCGCGCCGGATAATGGGGCAACCCACCAGCGGCATAAAAAAACCCATCCATATGCGGAAGGTTTTATGCAGAGCCCTGGAACAGGCAGGTTCCGGTAAGAAGGAAATGAGCCATATAGGGACGAATACTATAAGCATAGTAGCCACAAAGACCAGCATGCCTGCGAAGAAGTAAATATGTCCTAAAATGTTCTTTAAGAATTTCATATTAATCGAGCGACCAGTCTATAGGGGTTTTACCTTGTTGTTGTAATAGGGCATTGGCCTGGCTGAAGTGCCGGCAGCCGAAAAATTTGGTTGCAGAAAGAGGGGATGGGTGGGCCGATTCCAGTACAAAATGTTTGGACGTGTCTATCAGTGCTTTTTTGTTACGGGCGAAGCTACCCCAGAGAATAAAGACGATCCCTTCCCGGCGGTCGGAGATGGTTTTAATCACAGAATCGGTAAATTGTTCCCAGCCTATTTTACTGTGTGACATAGGATTGTGAGCTTCTACTGTAAGGGATGCATTAAGCAATAGCACTCCCTGGCGTGCCCATTTTTCGAGGTTGCCATGATTGGGTTTGGTCATGCCAATATCGGTGCAGAGCTCCTTGTAAATATTGACCAGTGAGGGAGGGGGCTTAACGCCATCGGGCACCGAGAAGCTGAGACCCATAGCCTGGCCCGGGCCATGATAAGGATCCTGGCCTATTATGACCACTTTGACCTGGTTGAACGGGGTAATATTAAATGCATTGAAGATAAGAGGGCCGGGAGGGTAAATGGTTTTACCTGTGGCTTTTTCAGTCTTTAAGAAAGAAACGATCCTGCCAAAGTACTCCTTGCCGAACTCTTCCTGAAGATTTTCTTTCCAGCTCTCTCCAATCTGAACGTTCATGCAGCTAAAGTACTATTTCTTCTTTGGAAGAGAATTATCTGCCGGTTTTGCTCCTTCCACCGGACCATCGTGTAGTATAGTGAAACTGCCGCAGGCATTTTTGCCCTTGAACTTCTGGTTAAGGACTACGAGATAGAGGTCCGTTTTATCGGGGATAAAAGAATAAACGATATAGTTATAGCCGCCTTTATCCATGCGCTTGCTCACGATCTTTTTGTCGTTACCGTCAAAGATCTCCAGGTCTGCCCTGGAGGCGCGCTTACTGGCTACATAGATAAGCTGGTACATGCGGCCCTTCACCATCTGCACTCCGACGGGGGTAGGAGTAAGCGGCTGCATAGTGAACATAGCATCGCGGAAGACGTTAAGGCCCTGCTTTTTGAAAGAATTTTTCAGTTCTTCCGACTGGACCTTCAGGTCACGGTCGATACAACCCAGTGATTCCTGCTGGGCGAAAGATGAAAGAGAAAAAAATGATAAAGCTATAAAAGCTAGAAACTTCTTCATTAGTACGATCTTAATAGAACGAATATACGGCTTAAAGGCCTTTGCCTGTTAGGGTGAAGGGGGTAGAATAACATATCTATAACAAGGCTACCGGATGTCGACATCCAGCAGTTTTTGCCCTTCCAGGTAGCCTTCCAGCTTGTCGTAGACCGTGACAGGACCAATACCTGCGGGAGTACCGGTGAAGATAAGATCGCCGATATTGAGGGTGAAATATTTGGATGCGTATTCTATAATACGGTTAACGCTGAAGATCATGTCGGCGGTGTTACCTTTTTGTACGGAGTGGGCATTTAGTTTGAGCTCGAAATTGAGCGCCTGCAGGTCTGTTTCGGGAGTAATGGTGATGAACTTACCAACGGCGGCAGAGGCATCGAAGGCCTTAGATATTTCCCAGGGAAGGCCTTTGTCTTTCAGCTTTTGCTGGAGGTCGCGGGCGGTGAAATCAATGCCAACAGAGACTTCATTGTAGTATTTACGGGCGAAACGCTCCTGTATATATTTTCCGTTTTTATTTATCCGGATGACCAATTCGCATTCGTACTGAAGATCGTCGGTAAACTCGGGGTAGTACACGGGTTTTTCCGGCAAAAGGAGGGCGCTTTTGGGTTTCATGAAGAT
>CAMPKR010000273.1 GCA_946887345.1 uncultured Bacteroidota bacterium
CAGCTGTTCGATATAGTTTTGCATGGAGGCGCGTATAAGGTACTTGCGTGTAGTGGTGTAGACACATACATAGACATGATCGCTTTCTAAGAAAAGAATATCGCTGAAGCTTATCTTATGCAGCCCGGTCCCGTCTTTTACGAATAAGAAGTCTTTGCCTGGCCTTGGTTGTTCTGAAGCTTTTTGCGAATAAAAATTGTGCATGGCAATTTCTATGACCGCATGCAGCTCACCCTGCACGAATGGCTTCACCAGGAAGGCATTGGGATTGACGGTCTTTGCCTGTTCAACTGTTTTGATATCGCTGTTAGCGGTGAGGAAGATAAAAGGCAGGTCCATATTTTCACGAATGTATCTTCCTACTTCTATCCCACTCTTTGAACCTTCCCCCAGGTTAATATCTAATAGTAACAAATGCAGCGAGTCGGCCTGCAGCATCTTTATTGCCTCATCGTAATTCAGGCACGGCTCTGCCACCCGATAGTTCATACGCAGCAACACAGAGCGGATACTATCCGCGATGATGATCTCGTCTTCAACTATGCCTATCTTAGTTTCCTTCATTAGGGAATGTGAATGTAAATTTAGCACCGTTCTCATTACTATACGCCAACTCTCCCTTCAACTGGCGGGTGAGGCGCCTGATAAGGTAGATGCCCAAAGTGCCTGAATCCTCGCCAAACTGGCCCGGGTCTATCCCGGCTCCGGTGTCTTTGTAGGTCAAAATAACCGATCCGTTCTGTGCATTGAGATCCAGTGTGATGGTTCCGGCCGGGGTATGCCTGAAGGCGTGCTTGAAAGAATTGGTGATCAGCTCATTTAGTATAAGCCCCAGAGGAACCAGCATAGTCAATGGCAAATGCGTTTCAGAAATATGATCCTCGAACTGAATGTCGCTTTCGGTATCACGAAAAGCTGCGGCAAGACTTTGGAACAAATCCGTCACGAATTCATGCACTGCTATTGACGCATCGCCGGTATTGAGATATAGCCTGGCGTGCACCATAGCCATACTGTATATTCGCTGTTGTGCCACCATTAGTGCATCTATGGAGTTCTTGTCTGTAAGCTTGGCGACCTGTAATTCTAACAAGCCATTGATAAGCTGGAGGTTATTCTTTACCCTGTGGTGCATTTCCTGCAGCAGTATTTCTTTGTCGCGCAAGGCAGTATCTATCGTTTCGTTTTGCTGTTTCAGGCTTTCAGCCTGAGCCCGGATGATCTTGTTTGTAGCAGCTTTGTTCCTGAGATTCCTGAAGACCAGCCCCGTTATTATAGCTAAAGCGATGAGAACAACTATTACAACAATGAGCATTTTCCGTTGGCCGGCATTGATGGATTCAAGGTCTTTTTTCTCCTGCTGACGATGTATCGCCTGTTGTTGTATTGCCACGCGTGATATCTGCATGGACTGCTCCAGGGTTTTCTCAGAATTTGTGATCAGTGTGGAAATGGAATCGGAGAGCTTATAATGATGAAGCGCATTAGCAGGTTGTTCTTTTTTCTCATAAATGCCTGCCAGTTGACTATGAGTATTCTTTAGAAGAGGCAGATCATTCATATGCTCAGCAAGCGCGATAGTTTGCTTAGCATAGTATTCGGCCGAATCGTATTTAGCTGTTGCGAACTGGGCGTAACATAAAGTGGAAAGAAGGTAAGCGATATTGGGTGTATCATTAATTGCGATAGCTAGCGGAAGTGCCTTACGAAGGCAATAGAATGTGCTGTCTAACCTGTCTACTTTCGAGTATACGATAGCGAGTGTATTCAGCAATTCGGCGGTAATATCGTTCCGATTGTCACCATGCAGATGGGTCTCCGCCATCATGATATCCTTATTCAGCCAGTTGATACCTTCCTGCTTACGGCCATTGTCAAACATAGTGGTTGCATACGCGCTCATTTGCCGGCAAATGGCTACAGTAT
Organism: uncultured Bacteroidota bacterium; assembly: GCA_946887345.1. Next base: position 1,927 of record CAMPKR010000273.1, read on the forward strand.
CGCCGGTCCGCATCACCATTTTCAGCAGGCGCTCCTGGCAGTCAAATGCTTCCTGGTGTCGGCCTAAATGGTCGTAGCAGTGCACCAGGTACTGCCAGCAATTGCGTTCTGTGTGCTCGTTGCGTGTTATCCTTGCCGCCTTTATGCTTTTATGTAAATGCTTTATAGCTTCCTGCAGCTCCCACACCTCAATATAGCAGATAGCGACCCTTAGTTCTGCAGCGCTGATGCCTTTCTGCCATTCCTTTTTTTCTGAGAGGAACAAGGCCTCGTTTGCGTAGTAAAAACTCCCGGCGATACTATCTGCCTCAACGGCCGAGGACAGCTGCAGTAAGATTTTAATACGGCTTGTATCGGGCTGCCCAGTGAGGAGTGCCCGACGCAAACTGTCAACGTTGCGGCTACCAAGCGCAACCGACCGCTCCGCAACACCCAGCAAAAGCCAGCTGAATACATACAAAAAGATCGATATAGTTCTTTGTCTTGCGGGCATTAAACGGCAAATAACAAAACCCGGCGTCTTTCTCAAAGGAAATGTGCTGAATTGCGGGGAAATTATGGTTGAGCTGTGTGCCTGGTGATTCAGTTGCTGGAATACCACGATCAACTGCGCCGCTATAACTCAGGATTTCTCTCTGCGCTACGTCCCGCCCTAATGACGGCGTTGATGTGGCGGCCGGGCCATATAAGGCTATAGATATCATATTCTGTTGTTTATGGTGGTTTCTGCTAATTTTGTCAGCTATATGAAACTGCACATACTGGCGATTGCCGTTCACCCCGATGATATAGAGCTGAGTGCTGCGGGCACGCTCATTAAGCATGGCCGAATGGGTCAGAAGGTAGGAATACTGGACCTTACTGCAGGGGAGCTGGGTACCCGTGGCTCCGGCGAAATACGCCTGCAGGAGGCGCAGGATGCTGCGGACATTATGGGTATCGCCGTAAGGGAGAATGCGGGTATGGCCGATGGTTTTTTCCGCAATGATGAGGAGCACCAGCGCCAGCTGATCAATTATATACGCAAATACCGCCCCGATATAGTAATAGCCAATGCCCTTGCCGACCGTCACCCGGACCATGGGCGTGCGGGCAGGCTGATAGCCGATGCCTGTTTCCTGGCCGGGCTACGCAGGGTGGAAAGCGAAATGGATGGACTGCCGCAGCAGGCATGGCGCCCCAAGCGTATCTTCCATATGATACAGGACCGCTTTGCAGAACCTTCTATTATAGTGGATATAACGGAGAGCTTTGAGGCCAAGATAGAGAGCATGAAGGCATATAAGAGCCAGTTTCATGATCCTAACTCGAATGAGCCAGTTACTTATATAGCGACGCAGGACTTTTTTGAGGCCATTAAAGCCCGGGCGCTGCTGCTGGGTAAGCGTATAGGGGCTAAATATGGGGAAGGTTTTATATGTGAGAATGTGCCGGGAGTTAGTGACCTGGATAAGCTGCTGTACCCGGAAATCAGCTAGGGTTGAACCGGTCTCGGCTCAGCCGAGAGGGATTAAGGGATTTACGCAGTTATCTTGTGATAGATTGAAAAGTTGCCCGGACGTTGTGTAAATTTCCCGCAGACATCGCAGACAGCCGCAGATTTTCCTGGTATCGCAGACCATTAAAAGCTTTAGCTGGCGCGGGTTTCGGGTATATTGGAGAAAAACGGAGGATTTTTTGATAATTATTTTGCTGTTAAGTAAAAAATCCAGACCTTTGCAGTCCTAAATTTTATAAGAAATGGCACGTGTTTGTCAGGTAACTGGTAAAAAGCCCATAACTGGTCATAAAGTATC
>CAMPKR010000274.1 GCA_946887345.1 uncultured Bacteroidota bacterium
GAAGATTATATATTATTCAATAATAATTCAATTATCCCTTCCGTTCAGCCTACCCATGCCATCTCAGATATGCCCTGGGCCGGCAAAAGACTGGGCGAAAAAAGATTACCCTCGGCCTATGCCTTTAAAAGATTATTGCATGAAGCTGGAACTATTGCCCTCGGCACCGACTTTCCCGTAGAGGACATAAACCCTCTCGCCACGTTTTACACAGCAGTCGCAAGAAAAGATAAAGACGGAAATCCCGCTGAAGGCTACATGAAAGAAAATGCACTCAGCAGAATGGAAGCTTTAAAAGGAATGACTACCTGGGCCGCATCAAGTGTTTTCCGTGAAACAGAAACCGGTAGCCTTGAACCAGGCAAACTCGCCGATATCGTAATTCTCGACAAAGACATCATGACAATCCCCGAAGAGGAAATACTAACAGCAAAAGTTCTGTACACCATCCATCGGGGAGAAATAAAATACACCTCCTCCAAAAAATAACAGCAATAAAAAAAGGTCCCGGATAAAACCGGGACCTTTTCCTTTACCGTTTCAGCAATTACTTGCCTGCAACTGTAAACTTCTTAAATACATCCGATCCACCTACATTCACTATTATGTAGTAATTGCCCGGTGCATAAGAACTCGTATTGATTTCAAACTGGTCGTTCTGGATATTTACTTTTTCTTGTCTTGCAACAATTTGTCCCATAACGCTCATTACCCTGTAAGTAACCTTGTCAGCTTTAGCATTCAGTTTCACAGAAACATTCAGCTTGTCGCTAGCAGGGTTAGGATACAGATCAATAGTTCCGATTTCCTTAGACGTTACATTCTTTGTAGTAGTCGGGAACATGGTAGTAAGCATCGCTATAGAAGGAACCATACCTTGGTTCTGGTGAGCAAAACGCATTGAATCCAGTACTATAGTACCTTCAAACGGGAACGGGAAAGCACCATCAGTAGGATTGGATTGAATAGCTGTGAAGTCGCCGAAGAACAGCGGAGCAAATTGCTCGTAAGTAGATCCACCTACATTCTTGTTGTAGAGCACTTCCCTTGGCAGGTAGTTAAGTTTGCCATCGCAAGTCAGGAAGAAACCTGTTTGCAGATCAGCAACAACCCAATACCAGCTGTTATCATCCATCATTACCCAACCGGTACCGTTTGTATCTACATCAGCAGTCCAGAATTTACCTGAGCTATCAGCTGTAGTCCCGTTGAACTGCCTGTAAGCAGAGCCTTCAAGTGTAACTTCTGCGTTATCTACTAAACCATCAAGTGGACCACCACCTGAACCATCTTGCCATTTCAGGATATACAGACCCTGGTTAAGAATGGAGATAACTGGTTGGTTTTCCTGAGATACAGAGAACTGCAGTTTTTCAATTGCATAACCACCGCCTTTAGCAACGTAGTACAGGGGACCCCATGTGATAGGATCGCCGCTGCCAGACCTGTAACCGATATTACCTATAGGCCTTCCGTTTACGAAGTCATAACGGCTCTTACAGAAGATGTTGTCAGTAACGTAAACATTATCTGTAACTGTGTTGTTACCTGGTATACCATCTGTAGTAGAACTAACGGTATGTGTGATTGCAAACCTGCCGGTACCGGTAGCATGCAGATCAGGAGTTACATCTGTATATAATGCACGGATAGAATCAGCTACTGTAAACGGTGCGCTCATAGTGAAATCATCCTGGTGAACTACTGTAGGAGTAGAACTTCCTGTAGGATACCATTCTACCTTTCCCTCAAGCTTTACACCTGTTTGGTCGTTGCTGCCGAAGTTGGCTATATAAGCACCATGCTGCATTTTATATGCCGCGGGGTTGCCGTTTGCTGTACCTAACTGGTGCCATGGTATAGCATAGTTATGCCACAGTGCAGTACCACCGTTAATGATAGCGATTTCATCTGTACCGCTCAGCCATGGCTGAATAGTAACAGTTGAACTTCCCGACTGATTCAATACAGCGTTGATCGCGTCACCATCTTCCTTGGAGATCATGAATACCGGGATGGTTACACCAGAACCCTGGCTTCCTGCTCCCATTCCTACCGGGCCAATACCTGGCTGGTTGTTCACGATAATTACACCCGCAGCACCTGCTATTTGTGCAGCCATTGCTTTCGCACCAAATTCACAATCACCCCTGTATATCAGGGCTACCGCTCCTGCTGTAAATGGAGTAAGCGAACCCGTACATGCCAATGAATCCGGACCTGCTTTCACTATCGGGCCGGTAAAGCCGGCTGTTAACGCGGCACCCCACTGTCCTGCAGTACCACTACCATCATTGGCAGTTGTGTAAGCGCACTCCAGCTGAGGATTTGATACAGTAAAACGGAGACCAACATAGTCTGAATAATGGTTATTGGTTCCGGCAGTTGCGGCGAAGGCCAGCGGTGTATAGACCTGGGCATTGCCCGCCAGGCTACCCATAACCATACCAGTGGCCAACATCAACTTTTTTAGGTTGAGATGTTTCATAAAACTATAGATTTAACAATTTTTAAACTCGATAAGTTGTGAAAATACGAAAAATATCACCCCAATAGGGCGATAAGTATACATTTTTATTTTATTTATCTGGGCAGCTACAGGCCGAATTTCCTGCTCAGTTCCATCATCCTGTCTATTGGCTTTTTGGCAGCCAGTCTCAGTTCCTCCTCCATATTTATTTCAGGCTGTTCATACTTCATACACAGGTAGAGTTTCTCCAGCGTATTCAGCTTCATATGAGGGCAGTCATTACAGGCACATGCATTGTCCGGCGGAGCGGCTAAAAAGGTCTTATCAGGGCTGAGAGTCTGCATTTTGTGCAGTATTCCCGCCTCTGTGGCCACTATAAAGCTCTGGCTGCTGTTTTCGGCGGTATATTTCAGCAATTGGGTAGTACTCCCTATAAAATCCGCTATCCTTAGCACAGGTTCTTCACATTCGGGGTGTGCTATCAGTTTAGCCTCGGGATGTCTCTCCTTTAGCCTCGTGATCTTTTCCAGCGAGAATATCTCGTGTACCATACAGGCACCATTCCACAAAAGCATATCCCTGCCTGTGGTTTTATTGATATAGGCTCCAAGATTTTTATCCGGCGCAAATATGATTTTCTGATCCTCAGGCAGGCTGTCAACTATCTGCTTTGCATTTGAAGAGGTACATATAATATCACTCAAAGCCTTAATACCCGCCGAACAATTGATATAAGAAATAACCAAATGATCAGGATGCTGCTCCTTAAACTTTTTAAATAATGGCGGCGGACAGCTATCGCTCAATGAACAGCCGGCATTAAGATCAGGTATTAATACTTTTTTACCCGGGTTAAGGATCTTGGCGGTTTCTGCCATAAAGTGAACTCCTGCGAAAACAATAATATCTGCATCTGTTTGTTCAGCATTTTGTGCCAGGCCAAGACTGTCACCTATATAATCAGCTACATCTTGTATGTCTGGTTCCTGGTAATAGTGAGCAAGAACAACAGCGTTCTTCTCTTTTTTCATCTTTTCTATTTCTTCAAACAGGTCCAGCGTCGGATCTATCTCTACATCTAAAAAACCTTTTTTTTCAATGTTCTCAACTTTTTTTTCGAAATCAACATCCATATAATAATAATAGATAAAGATTTTATTGAATCAAGCTTCAATCACCGTGATCGAATTAGGTAGAATATATTCATTACCGATAGATTACAAATTTACTATTTTATCTT
>CAMPKR010000275.1 GCA_946887345.1 uncultured Bacteroidota bacterium
GTACGAGGTGATCCACCATACCACTTTCATCAATCAACTCATTAACGAAGGCCGCATCCGGCTGAAAGAAGGCGGTGAATTTAAAGGACGTAAAATTACCTACCACGACAGCTGCTACCTGGGCAGAGGTAATAATATATATGAAGCTCCCCGCGAAGTGCTGCAGGCGCTGGATGTGGAACTGGTGGAAATGAAACGCTGCAAAACCAATGGCCTCTGCTGCGGCGCAGGCGGTGCGCAGATGTTTAAAGAAGAAGAACCAGGTAAAACCCGGATCAACTTTGAACGTGCGGAAGAAGCAGTGGATACGGGCGCTAGCATTATAGCAGCAAACTGCCCGTTCTGCACCACTATGCTGACCGATGGCGTAAAGAACCAGGAAAAGGAAGACAGCGTGAAAGTGATGGATATAGCCGAAATGGTAGCCCGGTCGCTGGCAGACTGATCTATAGGCCAATAAATAGCATTCCCGATACTATCGTAACTTTGCAGCATGTGGACAAAAGAAGTGCAGGATATCATACCACAGGATTTCTCAGATAATGCACGCGTGTGGATATACCAGGGTAACAGGCCCTTCAGCGAAAAGGAAGAGATGGAAATAAATGAACAGCTTCTCCAGTTCTATAGCCAATGGCTATCGCATGGCGACAAGGTGAAAGGCTGGGCCAAACTGCTGTTCAGGCAATTTGTGGTGGTAATGGCCGACGAGGAAGCAACCGGCGTAAGCGGGTGCAGTACCGATTCCTCAGTAAGAGTGATCAAGAGCCTTGAAAGGCAGTATAGCGTCAACTTCTTCGACCGAATGACTATCACCTTCCTGGTGAAAGAAAGGGCTGAAATGCTACCCTACAACCAGGTGCAATATGCCCTGGACAAGGGCTACATAAATGAAGACACTCCATTTTTCAACAATGTTGTGAGTAATAAGAAGGACCTGCTAAACAGCTGGCTGGTGCCCCTGAAGAGCAGCTGGCTGGCCGACAGGCTTAGTCTTCCTTCTAAAAATTAATGACTCGTTAATGAGGCCCTGAAAATATGCAGGAAAGGTGAATATCCTCTATTTTCGGAGTATGAAGACTGTAAAATCTGCCATAACGGCTTTGGTTTGCGGATTATTGCTGGCCTCTACTGCCTGCAAAAAGAAGGAGGTAAACCTGGGGACCCCCCCGACGATAAACCTTAAGACCGGCAACGGATACCTGGCCAATAATGACACAGTGAACGCTGGAGATACCGTAATAATGGGCGTGACTGCCAGCGCGAACTATGCACCCGATAAGCTGCAAAGGCTGATCATCCGCCGCAGCATCAACTTCGCTGACCTGATGACACTGAAGCAGATAGACATAGGCGAAGATCAGAACGAAACTTACTCAGGCGACTTCAAGTTCGTGCTGCAGACTGTGGGAAACCAGCAGTACACATTTATAGTGGAAAATACCCACGGCCTGGAAGGGGAGGTGCTGCTGACCGTAACAGTAACGCCATAGAAAATTCAAAGAACAAGCTTTATAAAGGTCTCCGCTAAACGCGGGGACTTTTTTATGATCTTTGGCCTTGAGCAGTGTATGTGCCTGCTTGTGCAGTGTGTGTGCCGACTTGAAAAACGGAGATGAGCCATGGTGGCTGGTTTTAGCGAATCGGCTGTTAATACCACCCCAGCCGAAAAACAAACTGCGCTATTTTTTAGGCAGCCCGCCTCCGAAAGGAGGGGAATTTTAGTTTCTTTACAATCTCTTGTGGCGGAGTAGTTGCCGGAGGTGAGGGTGAGAATATAGGGGCCGGACGGTAGCTGGTGGGGGCCCTTATTTAACCAATATAACATGGATGCTATGCACATTGATCTGAGAAGTGATACCGTTACGAGGCCTACAGCAGCTATGCTGCAGGTGATGATGGCGGCCAGGGTAGGAGATGATGTATTCGGCGATGACCCGACGGTAATTGCACTCGAGCAAAAAGCGGCAGATATGTTCGGGATGGAGGCAGCTTTGTTTTGTCCGTCGGGAACCATGACGAACCAACTGGCAATAAGGATACATTGTCAACCGGGTAGTGAAGTTATCTGCGATGCGCTTTCGCATATTTTTCTTTATGAGGGTGGGGGGATTGCAGTGAACGCCCTGTCATCAATTAAAACTCTGAACGGTGACCTGGGCAGGATCAATGCTGAACAGGTGCAACAGTCCATCAATAATGCCGAGGATATACACCTGCCTTTAACGAGGCTGGTTTCGCTGGAGAATACGATGAACAAGGGTGGCGGGAGCATTTATGATTTTGAAGAGACCAGGAAAATAAAGCAAGTATGTACAGAAAATAATCTTGCCCTGCATCTTGACGGGGCGAGACTGTTCAATGCACTGGTGGAGACAAAGGAAACGCCTAAGGACTACGGGGCAGTGTTTGACACAATATCCATTTGCTTGTCTAAGGGTTTGGGTTGCCCGGTGGGCTCGTTGCTTTTAGGTACGAAGGAAGTGATCAAAAAGGCCCGTCGTTTCCGTAAGGTAATGGGGGGAGGATGGAGGCAAGCAGGTTTCCTGGCGGCGGCAGGTATATATGCCCTGGACAACAACGTAGAAAGGCTGAGAGATGACCATCAGCGGGCGAGGACCATAGGGGAGATACTCAGTAAAAAGAGCTTTGTACAGAATGTATATCCTATTACCACCAATATTGTAATATTTGAGTTGCCCGGCGATATGCCGGCCAAAGGCTTCGTTACAGCAATGGCGAAAAAGGGTATAGCCTGTGTTACATTTGGTAAACACCTGGTGAGGTTTGTGACCCACCTGGACTTTACTGATCAGCAGCTGGAAATATTTGAGAAAAATCTTGAGCTTTAAGGGAGGTACTGTTGTATATGTGAATTTCTTTGCCTAACTTTGAATCACAAAGTACTTTTAAATGGCAGAAGAAAAGGATCATATCCGGGACCTGGCAGAGATACGCTCGATGATGGAGCGCTCTTCCAAATTTCTTTCACTGGCAGGCTGGGCAGGGATAATGGCCGGGATCTATGCACTGGCCGGAGTTTATATAGCTCACAATATTCTTCATTTCAGGCCCGATGAGGGGACACCAGTTGATTTACCCCGGTTGTGTTTGCTGGCTATCGCAATCCTTGTACTAGCGGTGGGGACAGCTCTTTTACTGTCGGGCAGAAAGGCGAGCACGAGGGGAGAGCGGGGGTGGAATGCTACATCGAGAAGGCTGCTGGTACATATGGCCGTGCCGTTGGCAGCGGGTGGAGTGTTGATCCTGATCTTGTTGTCGCAGGGAATGGTTGGGCTGATAGTGCCGATGACATTGATCTTTTACGGGCTGGCGCTTTTTAATGCGGGCAAGTTTACCTACGGAGAGGTGAAGTTTATGGGTATAATCCAGATTGTGCTGGGATTACTGGCCGCTTATTTTGTTGCCTTTGGTTTGTTTTTCTGGGCTATAGGTTTCGGGCTTGTTCATATAGCGTACGGCATTTACATACATTACAAATACGAGCGGTGAAGATAACGATCAATGGAATCAATAAAGCTTTTGAGAGCAGGATAAGACTTGGTATTATGTCGGCCCTGGCTGTGAATGATATGCTCGATTTTAATTCGCTGAAGGAGTACCTGGACGTGACAGATGGTAACCTGGCGAGCCATATTAAGGCATTGGAAAAAGAGAAGTTTATAGA
>CAMPKR010000276.1 GCA_946887345.1 uncultured Bacteroidota bacterium
GTATTTTGTCTCATTAGCCGACTTCAAAGCAATGTGATAAAAGTTGATCACATCCTTCTTACTCGTGCCTCCTCCACCTTCCACTACATTAGCTCCTATCGATGTTCCGCTTCGTAATAGCTGATCAAAGATCGAATAATGTATCCTTTCATACTTCGTCTTACCTATAAACTGCAAAAGAATTCTTGAAAACTGGTAACATCTTTTCTTAATATCATAAGGCTTCTCAGACGTTAGCATTTTTATTTTTTCTTTTTGCTTTTTTGTTTAAACGGGTACATGTATGGGATCAGCGTAATGAGCTAATCCGTAATTCCTTCTCTGAGATTCCTCAGGGTTCAACACGTGCCATTCAAATTCATCACGGAAGTGGCGGATAGCCGCTGCTACAGGCCATGCTGCGGCATCACCCAGCGGACAGATGGTGTTCCCTTCTATCTTGCGCTGAATGTCCCAGAGCAGGTCTATATCGCTCATCTTGCCTTTTCCGTATTCTAAGTTCTTCAGTATTTTATACATCCAGCCTGTACCCTCACGGCATGGGCTGCATTGTCCGCAGCTCTCGTGATTGTAGAAGCGTGCCAAACTCATGGTATGACGAACCACACACTGGTCTTCGTCCATTACTATAAAGCCACCCGAACCCATCATAGTGCCGGTAGCGAATCCACCGTCTGCCAGGCTTTCGTAGCTCATAATGCGCGTTTCACCCTTCGCTGTTTTCAGCAGCAGGTTAGCAGGCACTATGGGTACCGATGATCCGCCCGGTATACAAGCCTTCAGGCGTTTGCCGTTTGGTATGCCCCCGCAGTATTCGTCACTGTATATGAACTCCTCTACCGAGCAGGTCATGTCTATTTCGTAGATGCCCGGCTTATTTACGTTGCCGCAAACGGAAAGCAGCTTGGTACCTGTTGATTTACCAACACCAATTTTGGCATACTCCTCGCCCCCCATGTTGATGATCGGCACTACCGCAGCCAGTGTTTCTACATTATTCACCACCGTAGGGCGCATCCACACCCCTTGTATCGCCGGGAATGGCGGCTTTATGCGTGGGTTACCACGCTTGCCTTCCAATGACTCTATAAGCGCTGTTTCTTCACCGCAGATATAAGCACCCGCTCCGCGTTGTACATATATTTCGCAGTCGAAACCGCTGCCCAGTATGTTCTTACCCAGCCAGCCATTTGCTTTTGCTTCAGCTATGGCTTGTTCCAGTATATCTACTATCCAGGCATACTCGCCGCGGATGTATATGTATGTAAGACTACTGCCCAGCGCGAAACTGCTCACAATAAGCCCTTCCACAAAAAGGTGTGGCAGGAATTCCATCAGGTAACGGTCTTTAAAGGTACCGGGTTCCGACTCATCCGCATTGCACACCAGGTGACGTGGCACTCCTTCCGGCTTAGCCAGGAAGCTCCACTTCATACCCGTAGGGAAGCCCGCGCCACCGCGACCGCGAAGCCCGCTCTTCTTCACTTCTTCCACTATCTCTTCCGGCGTCATCTTAAAGGCCTTCTCTACAGCGCGATAGCCTCCATGCTTCCTGTAGACATCGTAGTTACGGATGCCTTCAACATGTGCGTGTTCTAACAGGAGTTTCATTTATCTATTCTAATATTCGTTCGTTACTTTATAAGGTATCATGATCAAAGGGCGTAAAATTCCAGCATTCAGCTTCGCTATATTTATCCATCAGTTCCTCTGTTGAGTAAAAGATGATGGATTGCGATAACCTTTCAGGCCATTTCTTAAAGGGACTTGTCACAAAACCATTTTTTGTCAGCGTCCTGCAGAGGTAACTATTCCTGCTGCATAGTACTTGTACCAGTTTCTGTTTCTTCTCCACCAGCTCGCTCTTCACTTTCCTCAGCAGCGCCTTTTCTGCCATCCTGTTCTCTGCATAAAGATCGAAGATGTATATCCGGCCTCTTTCAAGGTAATAGCAGATATATCCTTCTATATTGCCCTCGACCTTTCTCGCCGTGTACAATTGGTAATTGTGCAGCGGGTTCGCCAGTCGCCAGCTGAAGATGTTTACATTCTTCAGTGAGTATATAACTGTGTGGCTGTTGCTCTTTTCAAGCAGGTGGCCTATTAAGGATACATCGGTTATCTTCTCAATTGTATAGCCACTCAATTCTTTCTGCAAACCAAATGAAGAAAACAGAGCAGGATATATCACCTGCTGCACCGTCGTCACTTCTCGCCAGCCAAACTTCAGGAAGCCTGGCAGCGACATTTTACCACCATACCCTACTACAAAGAGTTTTCCTTGCCCGCGCAGATAATCGTAGCAGTGATTAGCCAGTAGCTGGAACAATCCCCTTCTGCGGTGTGCCGAGTGTGTCATAGTGTCACAACTCTGGTATACCAGCTTTTGCTGCCCCTCCACCACGTAGGTTTCGGGTATTACTCCGTAATAAGCACCTATTTCCCCGCTCTCGCTCACTGCTACAAAGCCAATGAATTCGCCCGATGGGTTTTCCTTGTACTTCCAGTTGAAGAACGCAGTATTCACATCCAGACCGAAGCTATCCTTCATAAGAGGTATCAGCAGATCAAAATCTTTGATCCCTATCTGCTTTACCTGGTATGTGCTTTTTTGCTCCGTCACTTACATAGTTTTCATACGGCTGTAAATGTTCTTCACTTTCTGCTTGTAGTAGTAATAGTTGGCCGGTTTCAGTTTGCTGATGAACCCATCCATGCTATCTGCACCTGTTATATCTATGCGGTTAAGCGCATATATATTGCCGCTGCTATTACTGTTACCGAAGTTGGTACTGAATGCAGCCTTATAGCCCGCATCCAATGCTGCCTTTTTCACTTCGTTGCTTACATTAAGATGAAGCTGCCCATAAGGATAGGCCAGGTAGTTAACAGGTTTCCCTGTCAGTTCTTCCAGCTTTCGCCTGGGGATGTTCATTTCATCTCTTAAGTCCCTTTCGCCCAATGATGTCAAAGACCTGTGTGTATCTGTATGCGCTCCTATAGTTATCAAACTATCTGTGGAGAGCATCCTTATCATTCCTTCATTCATTACGGGTATCCGTTTGTCAGGGCTATCCCATTCATTCGTCTTCCCTATTACTCCTGTACATACAAACAAGGCGACCGGCAGCTCCTGCTCCCTGAGCAGCGGCATTGCCAGCTCAGCGAAGGAAACATAGGCATCATCAAAGCTAATGACCGCCGCGCCATCTTTGCTTTTGCCGTTGGCGATAAGGTAGTTCACGTATTCGTCTACGCTCACTACTTCGTAGTTGCCGCTTATGTAACCCAGTTGTTCTTTTAAAGAGCTTTGTGCTACTGTATTAAAGCCTGGTTCTGCGCCTATGTTGTGATACGTTAAAACCATTTCAATACAGTTGCTTTGTGTTTAGGCCTTCACTGTCAGGCTTTGCCGCCCCAGTAGTTTCCAGCCTTCTTTGTCCTTCCACACCCATACCTGCAGCACATGTAGTTTAAAACTCATCGCTTTTCCGTCCAGCACCGCGTCTATATCCATAGTGCCGCGCACTGTTGCCGTTTCCCTTACTATTGCTACCTGCTCGTCGCTTCGCTCTATCTTCGTATATCTCAGCTTACCGTTGTACAGGTTAGCTATCATTTCTTTTTTGTTCTCTACCCATCCGTTCGAGTGGCCATAGCTGATCTTCTTATGTATCAG
>CAMPKR010000277.1 GCA_946887345.1 uncultured Bacteroidota bacterium
GACGAACACAGCCCGACCGTCGCCGCATTTCTGCCAAAAGGGAAAATGAAGATGAGCCAAAGCAGCGGGTTTGGGTTGAACGGTAGTGTTTCATGTTTTCTTTTTTCTGTGGCAGAGATATTTGTGCTCTGCCCCAGATAAAGATACGATGGCGGAGAGGCGAAAACATCAAGCGCTTATTTTTTGTGCATAACTTTTTTGCAGTTTCTTTTCAGATTTTAAGGTAAAAGTGAAAAAAAGTGAACATCTGATTGTTAGATGGTTGGTTGATTAGTTATAAGAAGGGTTAGAAGGTTTAAAGGGTTGGTGGTGCAGTTGGTGGGCAAGAACGGACCGCTACACTTCAACTTCACCGCCTTGATGCTGCGGTGTCCCCGGAAGGCGGGAGACACGGCAGGGACGGAACGGCCACTTCCGCAACCTCTCTCTAGACGATATAGAGTAGAAGGCAGAAAGCCAGGTTTTCAAATACAGAAATTGCTTCAAACCAGGATATTTGAAAGAGATTGAATGAAATGAGCTTTGGTTCAGACATTTTCCTGGGCACCCTGGTCGGTGAGGACGATGAGGCCGTCCTGCATTTTGATGTCTCCCTTAGCTTCCAGTTCTGATAAATGGAGTTTCAGCTCCTCTGCAGGGATCTGGAGATCCTGTGCTAATCCTTCAATATGTATAGGAGGTTCTCCGCTTATGAACAATTTGCTGATATCCCTGAGCTTCTGATGTATTGTGCCGGCCGTGATCATATCTTATGTGGAACACAAAAAATATACCGTAGGCTTTTTGCCGGTTTTTGTGGAGCTCTGCATATCGGCAGCCGGTTACACGGCAGGAGCGGATTTTTTGGGCCGGGATGTGCTCACTTTTAAATTTTCCCGGCTTTTTGTTTTATTGAAGGCTAATTTTATTATTTTGGCAGACACATACTCTAAATACCGCTACGCAATATGGCAGCAAGCTTATGTATAGACTGGGGGAACACCCTGGTAAAGGCAGGCATCTTTATTAATGACAGGCTGACGGAAGTAAGAACCTTCAACGAAGATGAAGCTATGTCTTCACTGGCCACTATCATTGACTATCACAGACCAACGCACTGTATACTGTGCTCTGTTGTGTTTAATCCAAAGGGAATAGAAGACCTGCTTTGCGATAAAATACCCGGATATGTGAAGCTGGATGGTAAGACCGCGTTGCCGATATTCAATGCCTACTCGACCGACACCCTGGGCAATGACCGTATACCACTGGCAGTGGCGGCTAACTCGCTGTATCCCGGTAAGAATAACCTGATAATAAGTGCGGGTACCTGTATTACCTATAATTTTATTCAAAAAACAGGCATATTCCGCGGCGGAGCTATATCTCCAGGTATCCGCATGAGGCTTAAAGCCATGCATGCCTTTACAGATATGCTTCCGGAAGTAGAAAGAGAAGGGGAACTGATACTGCTAGGCTATGATACCGCAACGGGAATGCGCAGCGGGGCCGTGCACGGAGCAGCAGCTGAAATAGATGGAATGATATCGGATTTCTCAAGCCAATACAGTGATTTTAACGCTGTTTTAACCGGGGGGGATGCCCCATACTTGGGTGGCAAGGTGAAAAGTAAGATATTTGCAGACCCTGAGCTATTACTGAAGGGGCTAAATCTAATTTTAAAACATAATGTTCCGGACCTCAGGTAAGCATCTACTTTCATTATTCACTATATTATTTTTAAGTCCGGCTGCCTTTGCTCAAACTACCGAAGCAGGCAGTAACCCGGTATCGAACAAACAGAATTCTCCGTATTCCCGCTATGCTTTCGGCGATCTGCGCAGCGGAACCAATATCTCGCTACGCGGTATGGGAAGCATTTCTGCAGCTGCGGCCGACAGGTTTGCTGTGAATGCAGATAACCCGGCATCGTACGCTACACTGTCGCTTACCACATATGAACTGGCCGGAGAGGCTAATTCGCATACCCTGCGTGCCGGCGCCAAAAGCTACAGCACTGGGATGGCGACACTCTCATATATGAACATAGGTATACCTATGGGCAAGTATATGGGTATGGCTATAGGACTGCGACCAACGGCGCGGGTGTTCTATAATGTACAGGATTCGGCTGTGGGCGCTAACAGTGTACCTGACATAGGTGATGCACTAAGAATATACTTTGGAGATGGTTCTGTGAGCCAGGCATATATAGGTTTTGCCGGTACGGTGGAAGGCTTTAGCCTTGGGTTTAATTTCGGCTATATGTTTGGTTCCATAAGGAATACAAGTGCCCTTGTGAACCTGGAAGACACCAGCAATGCACTGAACACAGAAGTGACACGCTACACAAGGGTAGGCGGTATATTTTATAAGATAGGTGCGCTGTATGAAACCAAGCTTAGCAGCAAGCTGTCGCTGAGGCTGGGCGTGAACGGTAGCCTGAGCCAGGACATAAATGCCACCCGTGATGAATACCAGATATCTTATCTACCGATCAACGGCATTACATCTTATGATACAGTAAGCACACAGACAGGTAGGAAAGGCGCTATAACGATGCCAATGACCATAAGCGGAGGTATACAATTTATAGGCAAGGACAAAACGAATGCGCTCGTAGAGAAATGGAGGGCAGGGATAGACTATACTCATACAAACTGGAGCGAATTCAGGAACTTTGGCAATCCCGATTCGCTGCAGGCAAGCGCCTACAGGATTGCTGCAGGAGGCGAGTATACGCCTAATGCCCAGAATATGCGTAAATACTGGCCACGTGTTAGTTACCGCCTGGGCTTCAGCTTTGGAAAGGACTATGTGTACCTGCGCGGTACGGATATGAACCAGTACTCAGTAACTGCGGGTCTTAGCCTGCCGTTCCGTAAGTCGCCGGACAGGATACATACTGCTTTCGAAATGGGCAGCAGGGGTACTACGGCCAACGGCCTGATAAAGGAGAACTTCGTGAAATTTACTTTAGGTTTCTCTCTTAATGCGCTGGCAGACAAGTGGTTTGTGAAACGTAAGTATGAATAAAAGAGCCACCATAGCATATTTAGAAAGCACCCGGAAGATATTTCCGGGTATTTTGTTGGTGGTAGCCTCGCTGGCATCGTGCACCAACGATCCGAAAGAAATAGACGCCCTGACCGGGGATCATAACCTGAAAGAGGATATCGCCCATAATGTGACTATAATATACAGCGAGAACGGACAGGCCAAGGTGAGGATATATGGGACGGAATTTGTGAGGAATGACTTTGCCAAGCCACCCTTTACCGATATACGTAAGGGGCTGAAAATGGAGTTTTTTGATGACAGCCTGAAGCTGGAGAGCACACTTACGGCAAAGTATGCCCGCTTCTACGAAGAGAAGAAAAGTGTGCTGATACGTGACAGCATAGTAGTAAATACCCGCAAGCAGGAAGAGATACGCACCGAAGAACTGGTCTGGAACCAGAACGTAAAGAAGATATACACAGAAAAACCAGTGCAGATAAAGACTCCTACCCAAACCATGTACGGGGATGCCCTGGAGGCAGAAGAGGACTTCAGCCTGTACCAGATAAAGAACCTGCGGGGATCGATGCAGGTAGATAAATCGGAGGTGCCGGAGTAGGGTTTGAACCACGATTCTCTTGATTTTAAGGATTTCCGTGATTTTTGGAAAGGTTCGCCCTCTTACCTATGTGTAATAG
>CAMPKR010000278.1 GCA_946887345.1 uncultured Bacteroidota bacterium
GCCTGGAGCAACGAGAAAATGCTGAAAAAGAAATGGTCGGCGCCGCGGCAGGTAGTGCAGAACACATTCACTCGCTACAACTATTACTTCAATGCATATAATAAAATGCAGGAAGCTAAAGCCAATATGGAGCGAGTCGGGCAGGAAAACTACGATACGATCATAGCGCTATATCCTTTTAATCCTAATAAGGATTCCACCACTATAGCCCCCGATATGGATAGTATTATCCGTAAAGTGTCGCTGGGTATACAAATACATGACCCCCGTGTGAAATGGGGCGATGATCTCTACCTGCTTTTGGGAGAGGCATATTATTATAAGGGCGACTACAAAAACGCTTCCTATGCGTTCCGCTACATAGTGGGCATGGAAAAACGTAATAAGAAGAAATCGGGCAGTAGAACCTCTTATGCCAGGAGTAAAGAGCAGCCTTCCATAATAGAAGAAGATAAGAAGTCGACCTTCGATTTTCTAAAACACCAGAGTGTAAATAACGAGGCCATTCTCTGGCTCTCGCGCACATTTACCCGGGCCGGCCAACCTGAAAATGCAGAGGCCGTGATAGACCTTGTCGCCTCAGACCCGAAACTCCCGGAAAATCTGAAGGGCAGGCTGGCGATGGAAAAGGCCTTCCTGATGCTGAGTAATAATAACACCAGGGATGCAGCCACCCAGTTGAAATTGGCTTCTGACGACAAATACCTCGCTGACAAAGAACGCCAGCGCGCAGCATATCTTGGCGGCCAGCTCTACCAGATGGAGGGCAACTATACTGCGGCTACCGAAAACTTCCAGAAAGTAATTGACCTGCATGCGCCCATAGAAATGGATTTCTATGCTCATAAGAATATAGCGTACAATACTATGTATTCGGGACAAGGACAAGAAGCGGCTGTTGCGTCTCTGAAGAAAATACTTAAAGACTATAAATACACACCCTATCATGAGCAGGTGTACTTTATTATGGGTCAGCTGGCTGCTAATGACGAAAGAGCATACGATGCCATAACCTACCTGGATAAGAGTCTCCGTTCGCCCCGGACAACAAAGAAGCAGAAGGCTATGTCATTTGCTGCTCTCGGAAATGTCTACTACCGCATAGGTGACTACGTATCGGCGAAAAATGCCTACGATAGTTCGGCCCTGCTGGCTAAGAATGCGCCTAACGACAGTTTAGTGGCAATAGCCATACACCGTAGCAATGTGCTCGGTTCTGTTACCGTTCCGTATACAACTATTAAAGCACAGGATAGCCTGTTGTATCTCGCTTCACTTTCTGAAAAAGATCAAAGGGCAGCGGTTCGTAAATACCTGAAACTACTGGAACAGCAACGCTCGGATAGTATCTACGCAGCAGAGAATGCCGGTGTGAATAATGTGAACCAGAACAATGACGTGAACACCGGCCAGGGCGGCGGTAGCTGGTATTTTGCCAATGCCACGCAGATGAAGAAAGGGCAGTCGGAATTCAAACGTGTCTGGGGCAACAGGCCGCTGGCTGACAACTGGAGGAGGAATTCTGCTGCAGGCTTTGCAAGCAATACAGGCAGCAGCACATCGGAAGATATTTATAGTTCTGACGGACTGAATGTAGAATTGGACGAGAAAGGTCTTCCTACAGAAGCCAGTCTCCTGGCCATGATACCTACCACAGCTGAAAGACAGGACAAAGCCAATAAGCTGATCCAGAAGGCATACATAGACCTGGGAGATGCTTCCATTATGCAGTTGGAAGATTACCGCCTTGCTGACCAGGCATTGGATACCCTTGACATAAGATATAAAGACCATAGTGATAAAGCCCGTGAGCTTTACCTGCGATATGTAATGGCCATGCGCCTTACGCAGTATACTGAAGCACAGAAGTACAGCATGCAGTTGCAGCAGCAATACCCGGCCTCGGAGTATGCCCGCCTGGTAAAGCCAAGCGAAGACGGAGCCAACATAGCTACTAATACCGGCGCAACGGTAGCTAACTACTACGATGAGACCTATTCTTTACTATTGCAACGCCAGTATACTGAAGTGCTGTCAAGGGTGAAGACAGGCCGCACGATGTACACCGATCCGAGGTATGCTAAACGTTTTACAGTAATGGAAGGTATTGCCTATGCGGGAGCAGGTAATTTTGCCGAGGCCGATACTTTGCTGCGCGATTTCATTAAGGGTAATCCTACAGATTCACTAAGGCCCTGGGCCGAAACTATACTGGAGTTGATCAATAAGGATAAGCCCAAAGTAGTGGCCATACCTAAAACAGATTCTGTAAAGGCACTGCCTTCTACAGTGGTAAATACAAACACGTCGGTAGATGGCAATGTTAAGATTGCTGAGCCTACAGGGCCGGTGCCACCACTTTTTGCCTACAAGCCTGAGGCGGAGCACTATTGTATCATCTCCTTCCCCGGCATGCAGCCAAGAGCTATGGGTGTGAAATCCGCAGTGGGTGATTTCAATGCATTCAGGTATCCCGCACTTCAGTTGGTGACCAATATTGATATGCTCAGTAAGAATGAAGGTGTTGTTACCACCCGCAAGTTTCCAAACGAGGCCAAGGCTAAAGAATACATGAATGCGCTTAAAGCCGCATCGCAGGTTTTCCGTGAGTACCAAAGCAGTGAGTACCAGCTCTTCCTTATTTCTGCCGACAACTACCAGAAACTGATCGCTGACCACAGCGTTAAGCCTTACCTGAACTTCTATAAGTTCTACTACAAATAGCTTTTTAAGCTAAAATTTCCTTAATAATCAATGCCTATGAGCCAATTGAGCCGCACCTCCATATATTGGGCAAAATTTCGTAAATTAGGTACAGGACATTGATTTATGCAGGCAGTTACGACGACGACATATAACAAAAACGACGAAGAAGAAAAACGGCTTATTTTAAGAGAGTACCGCGCGCTCCTGCGTGGTCTGAAACAAAGAATCAAGAAGGGGGATAAAAGACTTATAAGACGGGCCTTCGAAATTTCAGTAGATGCGCACAAGGATATGAGGCGAAAATCGGGGGAGCCTTATATTCTTCATCCCCTTGCTGTGGCAAGAATAGTGGTGGAAGAGATTGGCCTGGGTGTGACCTCATCCATATGTGCCCTGTTGCATGATGTTGTAGAAGACACCGAGATAACACTTGAGGACATAGAACGCGAATTTGGTGAGAAATACGTCAAGATCATAGATGGGCTGACAAAAATATCCAACGTCGTTGACCTAAAAGCGGATACCACAGTACAGGCAGAGAATTTCAGGAAGATATTGCTGACACTTGCGGATGATCCGCGAGTAATACTGATAAAGCTGGCAGACAGGCTGCACAACATGCGGACGCTCGGTAGCATGAACAGGGAGAAGCAGCTTAAGATTTCTTCCGAAACCACCTACATCTACTCGCCCTTGGCTCACAGGCTGGGGCTT
This sequence comes from uncultured Bacteroidota bacterium, assembly GCA_946887345.1. The sequence goes on from CAMPKR010000278.1 coordinate 3,421, forward strand.
TATGAAATAAAATCAGAGCTCGAAGATCTCTCCTTAAAGTATACCCAACCCGAGGTCTATACCGAAATAGCCAAGGGTCTGAAGGAAACAAAGCGCGACCGTAGCAGGTATATCAACGATTTCATTAAGCCCATCAAAGAAGAACTCCAGGACCAGGATATTAAATTCGAGATTTACGGAAGGCCTTAAGCGATTCATTCCATCTGGAACAAGATGCGGAGCAAGCAGGTTTCGTTTGAGGAAGTTTATGAC
>CAMPKR010000279.1 GCA_946887345.1 uncultured Bacteroidota bacterium
ATGCTTACACCATTTTCGTTCAGCCATTTTACGTTGGTGTCGCCTTTCAGAAACCAAAGCAGTTCATAAATGATTGATTTTACGTGTAGCTTTTTAGTAGTCACCATTGGGAACCCTTTCTGCAGATCAAAACGCATCTGGTACCCGAATACGCTGGTGGTACCTGTACCTGTACGATCGCTTTTTTCGCTGCCGGTATTTATTATATGCTGTAGTAAATCTAAATATGCCTGCATGGATATCCTTATGCTGTAAAATTACACTAATAGGCCTTTATTATTGCGAAAATGCATGCGCTGGGGATAATCAGTGAATATTGGTGAAAGAGTGTATTTTTGCAGCTTCGTTACATTAACCTTTGCAATATTATGAGCGCCAAGCTTTCCATCGTAATTCCTGCCTATAATGAGGGGCGAACTATTCACCTTATACTGAATAAGGTGAAAGAGGTGGAATTGGTCAACAATATGACTAAGGAGGTCTTAATTATTAATGATTGCTCAAAGGACAATACGGAAGAAGCGATACTGGCTTATAAAAATGCGAACCCTGACCTCCCCATCACTTACCACAAGCATGAGGTAAACCAAGGCAAGGGAGCTGCGCTCCATACCGGGATACGTATTGCAACGGGTGACTACATAATAATACAGGATGCCGACCTTGAGTATGATCCCCAGGAATACAACATACTGCTGAAACCGATAGTAAATGATTTTGCCGATGTAGTTTACGGTTCGCGCTTTATCGGAGGTAAGCCTCACCGGATCCTTTTCTTCTGGCACTCCATAGGTAACAGGTGGCTGACTCTAGCTTCTAATATGTTCACTAACCTGAACCTTACGGATATGGAAACCTGCTACAAGCTCTTCAGGCGGGAAATGGTGCAGAGCCTGAAGCTGGAAGAAAAACGCTTTGGCTTTGAGCCGGAAGTGACGGCCAAAATATCACGCATACCTAAAGTGCGTATCTACGAAGTTGGTATTTCTTACTATGGCCGTACCTACGAAGAAGGCAAAAAGATAGGCTGGAGAGATGGTTTCCGTGCCATCTATTGCATAGTGAAATACAATCCTTTTCCGAAAGCATTGGCCATTGCGATAGTCCTTTTTGTAGCTTTAATAGCATTGCTCATTTATTGCAACATGTAATATGCCCGTAATACTACCAGTAAAAGGCGTGATGCCACAGATACCTGAAAATTGTTTTGTTGCCCCCAATGCCACAATAGTGGGCGATGTAGTAATGGGAGATGAATGTAGCCTGTGGTTCAATGCTGTGATACGCGGCGATGTAAACAGCATACGCATAGGCAATAAGGTGAATATACAGGATGGGGCCTGCATACACTGCACCTACGAAAAAACAAAGACAATAATTGGAAACAATGTTTCTATAGGGCACAACGCGATAGTCCATGGCTGCACCGTAGAAGACAACGTTCTTATAGGCATGGGCGCGATTGTGATGGACAATGTGCAAATAGGCAGCAACTGTATTATAGCTGCAGGGGCAGTAGTGCTGGAAAATACAATCATCCCGGCCGGCACAATATATGCTGGGGTTCCGGCCAAAAAAGTAAAGGAGATAAGCCAGGAATTACTTCATGGAGAGGTGGACCGCATTGCTAACAACTATGTGATGTACAGCTCCTGGTTTAAAGATCCTCAGGAATAATCTCCTCAAACAACACAATGAAAGAGCCCCCGGCAAGCGGAGGCTCCTTTTTTATTTATTGTTGTCTTATCACTTCTTTTTGTACTTCGCTACCAGGTCTGTAACTGCCTGGCGACGCATCAGTTCGGGATCAAGGTCAGTGAGCATCTTAATTCCTCTTGGCGCCAATCTTAGTGCTGTTTCCAACTGAATTAAGGCCTCCTTAGTCTTGCCTTTTGCAAAGAGAGCCATTGATTGCAAATAGCGGAAATCTCCTTTATCACCGCAGCGGTCACGGGCACCTTCTATTTGTATCAGGGCTTCGTCATAGCTACCCGAAAGGTAAAGTCCCTTTATCAGTGCCATCCAGGTCGATTTATTGCCTGGTTTCAGGCGAACCGCGTTCACAAAGCAAACGAGGGCTTCATTCTTTACATCCAGTTCCATAAGGCAATTACCTATTGCCATGCAGTAAGAAGCATTGGTATTGTCCAGCTGCAAAGCGATCGAATAGGCTTTAATAGCGCTTTCCCATTGCTTTTCGCGTGTGTAGGTTTCTCCTATTTTGTAAAAAATGCTGTCGTCTTTCGGGTTGAGTTTCGATGCCTGTCTGTAATAATAGCGGGCACGGTTGAAATCCTTTTGCTTTTCCCAGCAGAAGCCCATCGCTTCAAATATTACATCTTCCGGCTTGGCTATCTCAAGGTGCTTTTCAAGAACATCTATTGCCTGATCGTACCACTTAAGGCGCATATAGGCGTCGGCCATGTTCCTGTAAGCAAACTCGAATTTTTCGTCAATCGCTACGCAGAACTCATATGAGTCTATCGCCTTTTCATACAGCTTAAGCCCCTGGTAGGCCGCGCCCAGGTTGAACCAGGCCAAGGCATTGTACGGGTCTTCGTCAGTAAGGTTGGTGTGAAGCACCACACTTTCGTCGAGCCGGTTGGTAAACTCCGCCCAAAAGCAGATCTTTTGAAGAGCTTCCTCATTACGCCTGTCGACCTTAATAATTCTCTTCAGGGTATCGTAAACAGCGTCGAACTCCTCACATTCATCATAAACATCTGAGAGTTCAAGGAGCAACTCTACTTTTTCCTTGCCCTGGAAATCTTCCGATTGCTGTTCGAGCCAAAGCGCTGCCTGGTCGTATTTGAATTGACCCAGCAGTATATCTGAACGGAGCAGTGTTGCATCAAGATTCTTTACATCATACTGTTCCATTTCGTCTAAGACCTTGAGCGCCTGCCCGAATTTCTGGGCTTGGGTAAGTATCTCGGCCTTTAGCAACAGCACGGAAACAGAGAAAGGATAATATGTGCGCGCGATATCGCATGCAAGAATCGCTTGTTCTTCATTATTGTTCTGGAAAAAGTACTCAATTATCAGTTCAAATTCTTCTTCTTCCATTATGCTGCTGCTCTCACCTTTCTTTACCTCCTCAAAGCGCGCCAGCAGATCCTCCATTGAATTATAATCATCATCTAAGAAATCATCATCAAACATATTCACTGGATTTATACCTAAATATATACAAAATAGTATGCCGTGTTTCGTCTGCAATGTAAACACCATCTTAAAATGCACAGGATATTAACATGTCATTTTGCCCCTTTAGGAACTACGGCAAAATTTGTTTTCTTATCTAATGGAGTAATAAATTCTATCGCCGTAGACGGGCGGGCAATTCCCCTGACATGCATCTAGCTGCACACTCTTTTGCCTTTACATTACACTACAAAGATACGGAAAACGCTGTAAACCAATCAGTCGCGGCCAGCCACAACTTCATTGCTGGGCTTGCTTTCATTCCAGCTACGGTCAAGGGCTGTTACCACATAAGTAGACTGTTTGAAGTCGCCGGCGTCCTCATCTGTAAAGCTCGTACCGCGCTGCAGGCTTACAATACGGTCAGCGCGATCGAGATCTATGTTCTCACTGTTGCGGAATCGATATACGGCATAACGCAGCCCGACTTCCTCATC
>CAMPKR010000280.1 GCA_946887345.1 uncultured Bacteroidota bacterium
CAGATAGATGAACTGACTGAATGGGTGAAGCGTCCGCAGATAGGCATGAGCGGGGTGGTGAACATAAAATGCAATGCCGATGGTACCTTCAAAAGCAGTGTAGATAAATTCTTTAACGAAGACCAGCTGAAGCAGTTCGCACAGTTCTGCGGTGCCAATGCAGGCGACCTCATACTAGTGCTCGCAGGTGCAGAAACGCGCACCCGCAAGGCCATGAGCGAACTGCGCCTGGAAATGGGCAACCGCCTCGGCCTGCGCGACAATAGCAACTACAAACCCCTCTGGGTTATTGACTTTCCCCTCTTTGAGCACGATGAAGAAGAAGACCGTTGGGTTGCCCGTCACCATCCGTTCACTTCACCCAAGCCTGAGCATATCGAGCTGATGAACGACCGCGGCCGCTATGGGGAGATAAAGGCCAATGCCTACGATATTGTGCTCAACGGTACCGAAATAGGTGGTGGTTCTATTCGTATCTTTCAACGCGACCTGCAGGAGAAGATGTTTGCAGCCCTCGGCATGGATACTGAAGAAGCCAACGAAAAGTTCGGCTTCCTCCTGGGTGCGTTTGAGTATGGCGCGCCTCCGCATGGTGGTATCGCCTTCGGTTTCGATCGTCTTTGCTCCCTCCTCGGCGGACAGGAAACCATCCGCGACTTCATGGCCTTCCCTAAGAACAATGCAGGCCGGGACGTAATGCTCGATGCGCCTTCTGCTATAGATGATAAGCAACTCAACGAACTGAATCTAAAGACGACAGTATAAAAACAAAGGCCCCAAAGATCGGGGCCTTTGTTTTTATACTAGTTTGCTGTGCTTACTGTATTTCAACTTTCTTTGTTACAATGCCATTCTCTGTGTTGATCTTCAACAGGTAGACGCCTGCAGGAGTATTTTCAGTATTAAGGTGGTATTTATTTTGACCATGTATACAGTTTAAGTTTTTCAATTTTCTGCCAATGACGTCTGTAAGGTCTATTGACCTTGTTTTTACATTCCCGGGCAGCTCTATGGTCATTACATCACTTACAGGCACAGGATAAACACGTAGCTCTTTGGAAAATAATAGTTGGTCCAAATCAAGCAGGCAACTATTGAGATTATCGAACCATTCCACAGCAGGATTCACAAGCGGCTGTCCATCATCATTAGCAAAACAATAGAGTTTTGAAACATTCTGAAATATTTTTGGCTGGATCGGGAACAGCGGACCTTTGTTGCTGCCCATGCCTTCTATTACATAATAAGGTACTGTGTATTGAGGACTTGAATAAAAATTCCCCAGGTACCACATCTTATGCCAATAGTTGTTTAGGAATACCGAATCAATATTGGTTACGATATGATGATATTCTCCCAACTGGCCTGTATGGATGGTATCTCCTAGCTCGAGGCTAAAATTGTATAGGATAAATTCTGTCGAACCTGCTTTTGCAAAAACAACATTGTTGATCGTATCAGCTCGGAGTAACCATGCGTTAGTTTTTAGATAGGTTAGTCCATTGATAATAGTGTCGCCATCATACTCCAGATTTAAAATTGTTCCGTCAGGTGGCCCGCAGTGTACCAGTGATATTGGGTCCATTCATTACTAGTATCAGTAAATGAAATCTTCTGTGCCCGGCATACCAGGCTGGTCAGAGAAAGAAGGATAATAGGTAGGATATTTCGCACAGTTGATGCTTTTTTATAAAGTTACTTAGATAATTCAGGAATGCAAGCGCAGAATAGGAATAGCAATGACAATCTCTTAATCCCGGCTTCGATCGCCTTTGCTCCCTCCTTGGCGGACAGGAAGCTATCCGCGACTTCATGGCCTTCCCTAAGAACAATTCGGGCCGTGATGTGATGCTTGATGCGCCATCGGCTATTGATGATAAGCAGCTGAACGAACAAAGTCTTAAAACGACAGTATAAATAAAAAAGCCTGAACATCGTTCAGGCTTTTCTTATTGAGTATCTGATTATTAAAGAATTTCAACCTTCCTGGTCATAATGCCATTAATGGTATTGACCTTTATTAGATAGATGCCTGCAGGAATGTCGACTGTTTCAAATTGATACTTCGTCCGGCCTTGCATGCAGTTTGCTGAAGCGATCTTTCTCCCTGTTATATCCATCAGTTCAATGCTCTGAGTGTTTTCAGTGTCTTGAATTTCCACCGTAACCTGGTCATATGCAGGTATAGGATAGACATGAATGCGATCTTCACTGCCTACTTCGTTTACACCATTGGGAAACTGACCGGTATATATTACAGTAGTGATCGTCATCGTGTCCGGATCGATCATGCTTGGTAAAGTAGTTAGCTTTTCCAGGTGCATAAGATATTCGTTGTAGCCCGGGAAATACCAGTCATACACCTCGCGGATATAGCTCCGATTGGCCAGGGTTGTAACGTGGTTACTGTCAGTATACTCATCTACATAGTGAACTCTTAGTGTACCAGCATAGCTTTGACTTGGCAGCATAAGTGTGCCGGCGGCATCTACAGTGGCAGTAAGTGTACCTCTCCTTGTCCAGTTCGTTCCTGATGTGAACGTCGACTCATGGGTATCGGTCCAGTTGTTGCCATATTGCATAGGATACCTTCTTACATCACGCGGATCGGAGTAAATAAATGCCACGGTGCTGGTAGCACGTTCGCCATTCCAGGCAAACCTGTTAGCGTCGGCTATATAATAAGCTCCGGTGTTGGCACCCGAAACCATAGCTCTGTTTGATCCGGTAAACGTAGCGCAGTCCGGCGCGCCGGGACAGTTCTGGTAACTGAATGTCGCACTGGTAGGACAGTTCATCGCAAAATACTGCCACGTTACGCCGGAGCCAGAAGGGCCGGGACCAACAGAATCACAATTGAAGTACACGTAGGTATTGCCATTTTGCGGATTGATACTGCTGGTAATGGTTTGGGCAAGAGCGATGTTGCTGATGAACAAAAGGAAAAGAGGTACAAGTTTTTTCTGCATAAAATCTGAATTGTATAGGTGAACAATGTCTTAAAGATAATTATTATACGCAGAATATTTAGCTTCTGGTTGATGCCAGCCCGGTTAATCTCATTAATCTTCCCAAATCCCGGTTCAGACTATAGATCAATCCCCATCCCTATCAGATACCTCCCGTTCCTCTTTAGGTCCCACACCGGCGTCCAGTGATAGAAGTAACCCGCGTTCAGCGTAAAATGATAGACATTAAAATACTTCAGTCTCACCAGGCTGTTCAGCAGCATACCGCTCTCGTGATAGCCATTATCAGGCACCGAAAAGTTTACGTTCCGGTGTACACTGCGGTCCTTCATTCTTCCGTACAGGAAATTGTGTCCTATACTTACATAGGGCGAAGAACTCAGCGAAGCCTTTGCATCGCTGATGGTAAACAGCCTCCAGTCAAAATCATGTTTCCATACCAGGCTCACAAATTCGTCACTATAATATTCGTAGGGATACATGGTAAGCATCCCGCCAAAGGCATAGAAGGAGGTGCTGTTGTCGTAGCGCAGGCCATTTCCTACAAATGTCTTGCTGAAGGGCAGGGGCGCTTTGCTCCATGTTTTACCCGCCATCACCAGGAAGCGCTCATTGCCTATTCGGTTAATATGCTTCTGCCATTGCAGGGCTGTAAGTGCCTGAA
>CAMPKR010000281.1 GCA_946887345.1 uncultured Bacteroidota bacterium
ATTTAGATGCTTAGTTAATATTTTTTATTTTGTTAATTCGTATTAAATAGGGAAGCCGAAAACGATACAGAGTAGGCACTATACACTTAAATCTTTATTTTATGAAAAAAGTAATGGCTCTATTCGGGCTTGCACTACTTTTGGCTGTTAAAGCTAGGGCGCAAGAGGTGGTGGTAAAGTATAGCTTTCAGGACTGTCAACTTTGCAATCTTGGTATACGTGTTCTTCCTAAAATATCTGTTGACGCTGAGATCACTATAGTTTTTAAAGAGCAGGAAGATAAAGAAGATACTGAACCGGTACAAGAGCAGATAGGCAAGTTGTTCGCACTGAAAAGACACAAGTTCGTTTTGTCTGATAGCCTGTTTTACGCTCACGATCTGTCAAATTTCAGTCGTGTGCTGGTTGTTGATAGTTCAAAGCTATTATACGCAGGTGATTTGAAAAATTTTAGTGTCAGGAACGTAAACAAGCTTTGCAATGATAAGGAACCAGGAAGTATTTCCTCAAATTCAATAGCCAGAATTCGTGCCTTTAAGTCAAATCTGTACCTAAGGCCCTATAAGAAACCATATATCCTCGTTGTTGACACAGGCAGTTTGTTGGCCGCAGTTGACACAATCAGATTTGACCTGAACAAGATAAGGACAGAGACTTACAAAGCTTACTACGGTGACAGCTATAAACAAAAGCTGACTGAATTCGATAGCTTATCGCTGCAGCCAATGACCGGAATTTCGCAATTCAGTATATCTGAAAATGGGCTTTATGGTCTTGCCAGGACCAATATAGTAAACAAGCGTAAGGATGGTCGGGAAATTAAAGGTGTTCTATCGCTTTGCAAATTTAACAGCAATACCGGTACTGAATTTCTCGGACTTGTAACTAATCGGGGCAAAGATGGAAAACTACTAAGTGATAGCTATCCGACAGACATATGGATAGCTGAGAATAAAGAAAGGTTCTATATTTCGATAATAGACAATGACCCAACCGATACAACCTCCGTTATTGCTGAATTATCGCTGATTGACGGTCGTTTTGTTCCCACAAGTCGTTTACCGTACTACTTGCCAAAGTCTACGTTGGATTCAAAACTAGGCACTTTTATGTTCTCGTTATCCAGTAATGGTAGCGTGGTGAGCAACATGTACTCAAATAAATTCTATGACCTTGAAACAAAGAGCCTGATCCATCTACCTGATCTTGACGATAGTGCGGTATACACCAAAGAAAAACTGATGTCAAAGAATTTCATGTTGAAATTCAGGATAATCGATTTCGAGAAGATCGACGATAAATTGTTAGTGAGCTATTTGTACAACTCGAAAGCATATGTAGCCGGCTATGCTATTAGAAAGGGGGCAGTTACACCTTTGTTTAAAAATGAGGTTTTAGGAGACATGATGCGTTGGAATCCATATACTATCGCTCCAACAAGGAACGGATATTACGTTCACGACTGGTTACTCAAAAAAATATCGTTCTTCGATCTAAATTAGGAGATTGAACTGACAAAAATTGTGGGAAAAAGAAAGGCCACCTTCGGGTGGCTTTTCTTTTTAAAGTATCGTGGTCAAACTTATACCATTGCAGCGTTCAGGCTCGGCATTTCCTGGGGATAGACCTTGTCCTCCAGTTTTTGCCTCAATTCACTGAAGGCATTGAGCGTGATATCAATGTCTTCATCGGTATGGGCAGCTGTAGGTATAATACGCAGTATGATCAAACCCTTGGGTATCACCGGGTACACTACTACAGAGCAGAAGATGTTATAGTTCTCGCGCATGTCGAAGATCATCTGGGTAGCATCAAACAGCCCGCCCTTCATGATTACCGGGGTAACCGGGGTATTGGTTGTACCTATATCAAATCCGCGCTCGCGAAGACCATTTTGCAGCCTGTTCACATTGTGCCAGAGTTTGGCTTTCAGCTCAGGTTTAGTACGGAGCAGTTCAAGGCGTTTCAGGTTGCCTAGTACAACCGGCATAGGAAGTGACTTAGCGAATACCTGTGAGCGCATGTTATAACGCAGGTATTTCAGGATCTGCTTGCTTGCAGCCAGGAAGCCGCCGATACTGGCCATTGATTTAGCGAAAGTAGAGAAGTAGATATCTATCTGGTCCATGCATCCTTGCTCTTCACCTATGCCAGCACCTGTCTTACCCATTGTGCCGAAACCATGTGCATCGTCTACAAACAGGCGGAACTCATATTTAGATTTCAGGTCAGCTATTTCTTTACAACGTCCCTGGTTTCCTGACATACCGAAAACACCTTCCGTTATTACAAGAATACCACCGCCTGTTTTCTTCACCATTTCAGTAGCGCGTTGCAGTTGTTTCTCGCAATCAGCCACGTCGTTGTGCTTATATACATAGCGGTGACTAGGGATCATACGCAGGCCATCAATAATACATGCATGAGATTCAGCATCATATACCACTACATCGTGACGGCCGCAAAGGCTATCGATAGTAGAAGACATGCCCTGGTAGCCGAAGTTGAACAGCATTGTATCTTCCACACCCATGAACTCAGCCAGTTCGCGTTCCAGTCTTTCGTGATTGTTTGAGTTGCCACTCATCATACGGGCACCCATAGGGTAGGCCATGCCGTATGCGGCAGCCGCTTCAGCATCCACCTTGCGCACCTCAGGGTGATTGGCTAAGCCCAGGTAATTGTTCAAGCTCCACACTATCCTTTCTTTTCCCTGGAATAGCATCCTGTTACCTATTTCGCCTTCCAGCTTAGGGAATGCAAAATATCCGGGTGCCTGTTCGGCGTAGTCACCTATAGGGCCAAGACGTTTCTCAAATTTGGCAAATATGTCCATATACTATTTATGATTATTTTACGTTTCTCAAGAACTAAGCGCGAAAATAATAAAAAAATATGCCTTGGTAAGGATTGTATTCGCATTTTTGCAGCATGAGTGTTATGAATAAATATATAGTATTTTCCCTGTTATTACTATCATTCAGTGCGCGGGGGAAAGAGAAGGATAAGGACAGAGAGACAAAGCAGGACGCAAAGCCTAAACTGGTAGTGGGACTTGTAGTAGACCAGATGAGATGGGATTATCTCTATCGCTATAGTGAACGTTACGGAGAGGGAGGATTTAAGAGGATGATGACAAAAGGTTTCAATTGCCAGAACACGATGATCAACTACCTTCCAAGTTTTACGGCTCCGGGGCATGCGAGTATTTATACAGGTTCTGTGCCGGCGCTGCATGGAATAGCATCGAACGACTGGTATGACAATGCAGATCAGAAGGCAGTGTACTGTACTGAAGATGCAGGAGTAGAGGGTGTGGCATGTACAGGGAGAGCAGGGCAGATGAGTCCGCGTAATCTAAAGGTCAGTACTATTACAGATGAATTAAGGCTAGCGACAAACTTTAATTCAAGAGTGTTTGGTATTTCTATCAAAGACAGGGGTAGCATATTACCTGCGGGTCACCTGGCTAACGGAGCTTATTGGTATGACAATGCTGAGGGCAACTTTGTCAGCAGCTCTTATTACGGAAAAGAGTTGCCGCAGTGGATGACAAAATTCAATGAAGAAAAGAATGCCAAAAAATACCTGGAGCAGGGATGGGAAACTC
>CAMPKR010000282.1 GCA_946887345.1 uncultured Bacteroidota bacterium
AGCTGATACTGCCCCTGAATTGTTGGAAGGTGAAGTAGAGGTTGACGAAATTTATGTAGGTGGGCTGGAAAAGAATAAACACAAGTCAAAGCGTATGCCCGCAGGAACTACAGGCGCAAAGGGTAAAGCCCCTATGGTAGGTTTCAAACAACGTGACGGTAAAGTAATACTGCGTGTGATCAACAAAGACCAAGCAAACACACAGGGTATCGCTCCACTGGTTCGTAAGTATGTTAGTCCTAACGCTATCCTGATAACTGACGGTTTCGGAGCTTATACAACAGTAGGTAAAGAGTACGCGGGCCATGAGGTAGTAAACCACACAGCGGGCGAATATGTACGCGCTGGCAAATGGCACACTAACAATATGGAAGGTTTTTGGTCGCAGCTAAAGCGCGGTATCATAGGTACATTTCACTTTGTATCTCACAAGCATTTACAGCGCTATTGTGACGAGTTTGCATACAAGCATAACAACAAGTCTATAAGCCATACGGAACGCTTCGCAAACACTCTGAAAAACGCGACCAATACAAAACTAACATACAGGACATTGACAGCAAAAGGGGAGGCTTAAAACCTCCTTTTTATTTATGCCCCCTATGTGTAAATGGGTATAGTTACCCTCGTGAGAGGGAAATGAATCTTTTGGACATACCTACTTTAAAAAATAGCGCTTCGCCCGTGTCACCAACAGCAATACGGCGCAGTATGGTATCGCGAATATGAAGAACCATAAACCAACATTAATAAAAATGTTCTGCGCCAATTCCAGCGCGTTGTAGTTTCTTGGCTTGTACGAATAGAGGTAGTACGACATGGCCGATGCCATTACCAGGAGAATAGCTAGGTGTCTTGCTGGTTTCATACATACAAATTACTTCACAAATACTAATTTTAAAAAGAATTCCATGCAATGGAACCTATTCAATTATCAGCGCACAACAAGAATTGGAACGCAAAATTTCAATACGAAAAGGAGCTGCTTTCCGCAGCACTTGCGGGCAGCATCATGCACATCCACCATGTAGGCAGCACCGCAGTTCCCGGTTTGTTGGCTAAACCCGTCATTGGTATAGCGGTTGAAGCAGAACCGTATCCTCCGGGCAACGACATAATCGATAAGCTCGCTGCCATTGGCTATACTAACAAAGGAGAATCAGGAGTCTCCGGCAGAACCTGGTTCATTAAAGGCACACCGAGAGAATTCCATCTACACGTCTGCGCGCCCGGTTCAGGTATTATTGCAAGACAGATCAAATTCCGCGACAAACTTATATCCGACGAAAAACTTCGAAAAGAGTATGAGCAGCTAAAGTTGGCGAACGCGCACAGCGAAGATATCGATAGCAAAGCCTGCGCAGATGCAAAATCAGAACTGATTCGCCTTGCTATCGCGGTTCCACTTTAGGGGTGGAGGGGTCACCGGTAATACCCCAGCTTCAGCCCTATCTGTGCTAAAGCACTCCTGTGCTGGTTAACCCCGTCTTGCCTGTTGATGTATGAATAGCCAAGGCCTAATTCAAGACCTGTATAGATATGATTGCCTACGCGTATATTCAGTGCATTAGTCACCATCATACCCAGTTTTAATCTTCCAACATTTACATTGGTAGTGCTGCTAACGGTGCGCCTGTAGTACTCCTGCCCTCCTTGTATTACAGTGTCAAGTTTATACCTGATGGTGGTCAGCTCAGCCTGTCCTAGTCCTGCCACCAGCGAGGCGCCTATGCAATAGCTTACCCTTGCCAGCTTCTTTCCTGTATAGAACTTTACACCGGGGTATAGGTAGGCCATCCCCTTATTTTCCTGCCATTTGTCGTCCAGTGGCACATATGTAGACCCATACTGGTTAGGATGGGGATAATAAAAGCGCTCGTCAGTTGGTATGTGCTGGTAGCCGTTGCTGGCAGGCAGGGAGTAGCTGAATGGCAGGTAAAAGCTAACGGAGCCCTGCTCGTTCAGGAAGTGCTCATAGTTAAGGCCAAAGCCCACATTGTCTTCCGTTACCTGTACCAGGTTCACCGCCACGGCAAACCGGGATTTCTTTTTCGGGGCTTCCTGGGCCCGGCTGATAATGGGAGAAACGGCTAAAATAAGGCCCGCGGCAAGCCCAAGGTGCGTTTTGTTCATGGTTAATGATTATCAGCAGCTTAAACGCCTCCCCGCGGCCTTTTAGTACGAGACTTGACTAAAAAAAGAAAGCCAGCCTGAAAACAGGCCAGCCCCTATAAACCCTATCACCATGAAAACCGTTAGTTATTGGTCCGTTGAGTCTTTTTGAGAGCCGATCACTTTGTCTATTCCTCTGTCTCTATCAGCTTTCCCTCTCGGACAATGTAAAAGTAATACGCCCCGCATCACTTGCAAACAAAATGGGGTGAATAGGGTGATTTTTGGGGTAAATGCCTTTTTTGCCCTCTTTTCAGCCCCCATTTGTTAACAGGAAATAAATAAAAAAGCCCCTCGCAGGGGGCCTTCCGTAAAGTTGTCGTTTTTTGAACTTTTTTATAAAAAAAGTGTAAAAAAGTTAACCACATTACCTGTAGTAATCCTTTACACAGTCATACGTAACTGAAGAATTATTGGCCGGGTCATCTATGGAATTATCGGCCTCATATTGGTCTATTTCCTTCTTCGTTTTATCGCACACACCCAGCGTTTTTACGCCTGTTCCGGCCTGTCCGTTAGTACCAAATTGCACCGAATTTTTGTAGTCTATGCGGCAGTTCCAGCAGTGTTTTTGGTTGCAGGAAGCCATAATTAGCGCCAGTATTGCTATCCCCAGTATATGTTTCATACCTGAAAAATAGGAAAAAAAAGATAAACCTTTTCTTAATAGTCCGTGTGCTATTCACGTTTGTTAACGCAGGGGCTGGCCTTAATAGCTCAATAGCATTACCTTTGCGCCAAAATCAACAGATACCATGAGTTTTATAACAGACATTGTTGCCCGCCAGGTGCTTGATTCACGCGGTAATCCCACAGTGGAAGTGGATGTTCATACCAGCGACGGCCATATGGGCCGTGCGGCTGTGCCATCGGGTGCCTCTACCGGTAAGCACGAGGCGGTGGAACTGCGCGACAACAATAAGAAAATATACCTGGGCAAGAGTGTGCTGAAAGCGGTAGCTAACGTGAATGATACTATTGCAGAAGAACTCTATGGCTGGGACGTAACAGACCAGCGTGGGCTGGACCAGGTGATGCTGGATATAGATGGTACTGAGAATAAAGGCAAGCTGGGGGCCAACGCAATACTTGCTGTAAGTATGGCTGCCGCCAAGGCTGCAGCGCGGGCTACAGGCTTATCGCTCTATCGCTATGTAGGTGGTGCTAATGCACGGACGCTACCTGTACCGATGATGAACATATTAAATGGTGGTGCTCATGCCGATAATAAGATAGACTTCCAGGAATTTATGGTGATGCCGATAGGTGCTAAGAGCTTTAGCGACGGGCTGCGCTGGGGAGTGGAGATATTTCACACACTGAAGGGTGTGCTGAAGGATAAAGGTTACTCAACTAACGTGGGCGATGAAGGCGGTTTTGCACCAGACATAAAGAGCAATGAAGAAGCGATAGAAACTGTGCTGAAGGCAATAGAG
>CAMPKR010000283.1 GCA_946887345.1 uncultured Bacteroidota bacterium
CTACTAAAGATCACAGACACTATAGGAGGTAATCCCAATCTTACAGTAACCGCACTACAATCAAATATACCGTATGGTGTTCCGCCCAACGGCAGGCAGGATACGGTCAGTTTTACGGGAGTTGACAAGTTGGCGACTAACGACGGCCGTATCCTGGGAGCCTATGTTGAGAATAACGAGATTCAATTTGTAAGCGCGACAGTTGAAACAGCTTCAGGTGCTTCGGGTATTTATGTAGGTAAAATAACCAACGTGCTCACTTCGCCTTCCGTCACAGCAAGCATTTTTTCTGTTGATACGCTGGACTTTGGCTATCCTAATATCTCATACACAGGTAACCAGGGTGCTAACACATCCATTATTTCCTTCGACTATACCGGCGCACATACCTTTGCCGGACTTGGCGCTATATATTACGACGGAACTCAGTTTTCTGATCTTGTAAAAGTGAAGGAAGGGGTTAGCGTTATTGATATGATGACAGGATTGCATCGTTGGGGTGACTACACAGGCTCGCAACCTTATTACTCAAATATTGGCAAGGTTTGGATTACTGGTATCTATGGGCGTAGCGATAAACGATATGGCATACAGATGGCAGAGTTAGGTACTGCGGCTTATGCAAATGTTGATAGCAAACCAAAGGCTGAGCCTGCACCGGGCATTTACCCTAATCCTGCTCTGGAATATGTTTATATCGAGTTCTCGGTTCCTGATAAAACCGTCGTAGATTTCTTTATCTACAATATGCAGGGTAAACAGGTGGATAAGATCAAAAGCGCTAATTGCAAAAAGGGAAAAAATCTTTTGCAGTTCAATACAGGTGCGCTTCCCCCGGGCAACTATCTTTTAAAAGGAACTTCTTTAAAGGGAGAATTGATTTTGACAGAGAAATTCACCAGGCAGTAGTGTTTCTATGCAGGGATTTTTTAATCTTACCCTGGCGTTTCGTGCCATTCGTAACAATCGCCTGCGATCGGTACTAACGATATCTATCATCGGGTTGGGTATAATGGCACTGGTAGCCATTCTCACTTCTATTGACGTGATAAAGGCCAGTGTCTATTCTAATTTTAGCAGCATGGGTGCTAACTCTTTCCAGATCACCAGCGACGTTATCAAGAAGAAGAAGAGAAAAAGAGGTGGGGTAAATGTTAGTATTACATCGGGAAAGGACATAAAATATGATGAGGCTAAGCTCTTTCGTGATCGCTTCAAATTTCCTGCTATTGTTGGCTTGTCCATGACAGGCACCGGCATCGCTACGGTCCGCTACCGCTCCGAAAAAAGTAATCCAAATGTTCGTGTATTAGGCGTAGATGATGCCTATATCCCGATAACAGATACTAAGCTCCATGTAGGCAGGAACTTTACGCCGTCTGAACTGCAATCTGGTTCATATATATGCATTCTTGGTCTTGGCCTCGCTAAAAAACTCTTCAAACGCAACGTCGGCAACGCTGTAAACCAGGTTGTGACCGTTGGCAGTAAGAAATACCGGGTAGTAGGTATCATGGAAGCCAAGGGAGGAAGTATGCTCATGGATGCAGACAATTCAGTCTTGCTGCCGCTTAATACCGCTCGATCGGTTTATGGCGGAGACCGGTCTTATGTCATCAGCGTTATGGTTAGGGATATCAAGCTAAAGGGCTTTGGAGCCGAAGAAGCTGAGGGCACATTCCGTACCGTTAGGAAAATACCGATTGGTACTGAAAACGACTTTACTATTAATCAAAACGATAGTATAGCCGCTATGCTCATCGACAATATCAAGTACGTGAGCCTTACTGCCGTTGTTATCGGCATCATCACCCTGTTGGGCTCGGTTATAGGTCTAATGAACATCATGCTGGTATCGGTAGCAGAGCGGACACGCGAAATTGGGGTTAGCAAGGCACTCGGTGCCCGCTCCTCCAGTATTCGCCAGCAATTTCTTACTGAATCGATTATGATCAGCCTTCTGGGTGGCCTTTTGGGTATTGTACTGGGCATCGGCGTTGGGAATCTTTTGGGCATTGCCCTGAATTCCGGCTTCGTCGTTCCCTGGACCTGGATAGGTCTTGGTGTGGGACTCTGCGCCTTCGTGGGAATAATTTCAGGTATTTATCCCGCCTTAAAGGCTGCAAAACTCGATCCGATTGTAGCTTTACGTTACGAATAAAAATAGAACCATATTGTGCAGGGCGTAGTATACAAGTCGACAGGTAGTTGGTATTTGGTTAAAGAAAAAGATGGCAAAGCCTGGAAAGCCCGGGTGAAGGGAAAGTTACGCATTGATGGAGATATCTCGTCTACTAATCCAATTGCCGTTGGAGACAATATCATTTTCGATGTAGATGATGAACTGGAAGGGACAGGTGTCATTCGTGAAATAGCGGAGCGGCATAATTACATGATCCGGGTTTCTCCCCACAACAAAAATCAAAAACATATCATTGCCTCGAATCTTGACCTCGCGCTAGTGATAGCAACCATCGCTTCTCCTCGTACTTCCCAGGGGTTTATCGATAGGTTTTTGCTAACTGCCGAGGCATATCATATTCCTGCTGCTGTCGTCTTCAATAAAGCTGATTTGCTAAAGGAAAAACACAAATTGCAGCTTGCTGAATGGACTAAGATGTACCGGGATGCGGGCTACAAAGTATACAGTATGGTGGCCCTGAACCCTGCTTCAGTACGGCCTTTAATGGACGACCTGAAAGGTAGGACAACTCTTTTCAGCGGCCATTCGGGCGTGGGCAAAAGCACTCTCATCAATCAATTGATTCCCGACATTGCTTTGCGCACTCAGGAAGTGTCCGGCTACAGCGGGAAAGGACAGCACACTACTACCTTTGCAGAAATGTTCGATCTGCCTTTTGGTGGAAGGATAATAGATACACCCGGTGTCAAAGAATTTGGCCTCATAGATTTGAAACGCGAAGAATTGGCTCACTATTTTCCCGAGATGAAGAAACGCTTGAACGACTGCAGGTTCAACAACTGCCTGCATCTCAACGAACCGGGTTGTGCGGTAAAAGACGCTGTAGCTTCCGGCGATCTCCACGAAGATCGTTACGTCAGTTACCTTTCAATCATGGACACCATAGAAAGGAAATGGTAGTCCTGCTTTTTTTGATTTGAATCAAAGTGCTATGATCATATACAATGTAACAGTAAAGGTGGACAAAAGCATAGTGGAGGAGTGGCTTCGCTGGATGAGACAGGAGCACATCCCCGATTTGATGAAGACCGGGCTATTTGTAGACGCTAAATTGTGTCGTCTCCTGGAGCAGGATGAAACGGACGGCAAAACCTATGTGGCACAGTATTTCCTCGACAGCATGGAACATTACAATTCCTATATAGCTGAGCATGCTCCCCGGATGCGCGATAAAGGTTTTAAGCGCTTCGGCAATAAGTTTATCGCTTTTCGGACGGTTATGGCTGTAGAATCCTGAAAGGCCCTAAAAACAGGGGTTTTGAGCGGTTTTCAGCACTAGCAAAATCCTTGCCAGTATGCCCAAAACCTTACTGGAACCGGTTTTAGAGATTTTTTAAAAAGCAAGTGTTCGCCCCAAATTGTTAATAAGCTGTGGAAACCGCTACTGGCA
>CAMPKR010000284.1 GCA_946887345.1 uncultured Bacteroidota bacterium
CAATAAATTCTACTCCCCGGCGACCTTGCCATTTATAGGCGGCCTCTTTAGCGCTCCAGGCCAGGGTGATCAATTTGGGATCATTCTTAAATAGCCGCTGCTCTTCAGCTGAGAGGAATTTGTTCTGGAGCAACTCCATGCGGGGGTGCCAGCACTGGATGTCTATGCCGCACTCGTGGTATGGACTAACAACGGCGGCTACATATGGCCAGGAATGCGAGATGGAAAAAAAATAGTGGTTGTTGTCTACTCTAGGTTTGTCATGCTCATCGGGGCTTATATTAAATAAGGGGAAATCATGCTTTAGGTGCTTTAACAGAAAACGACCTGCCAGGTGCTCCATCCGGCGCTTTTCATTCTTAATGTCTACGCCATAGCCGGTCCTGTTTATAAAGAATTTTTCCGGCTCATCTATTTTCCAGATGGCGGCGAGACTGTCGTGACCAATGCTCCATTCTTTGTATAAAGGCATCAAGTTGCTAAAGGAATATAAAGGTAAAAAGCAGCGGCATGAAGTGTGAATATGTAGGGAATAAATATTCTCAGTCGCCGGGATATAAGGGACTGGCTTTCATTTATATTTGCTTCATGATCCTTTCAGACAACAGAATACTTGAAGAAATAGATAAGGGAACTATAGTAATAGAGCCATTTGACCGCAAATATCTTGGCACCAACTCATATGATGTGCACCTGGGCAAACATCTTGCTATTTATAAAGATAGTGTACTGGATGCTAAGAAACACAACCAGGTGGAGCATTTTGAAATACCTGAGGAAGGTTATGTATTGCAGCCGAACATCCTGTACCTGGGTGTAACACAAGAGTATACAGAAAGCCACAGCCATGTGCCCTTCCTGGAAGGGAAATCGTCTACGGGCCGCCTGGGCATAGACATACATGCAACAGCCGGTAAAGGGGATGTAGGCTTTTGCAATACCTGGACATTGGAGATATCATGCGTGCACCCGGTTCGTATCTATGCAGGTATGCCGATAGGGCAACTCATCTATTTTCCTGTAGATGGTGAGATACTTACCAAGTATAACGATAAAAAGAATGCGAAGTATAATGACCGCACTATAAGGCCGGTAGAAAGCATGATGTGGCGAAACGAGTTTTAATCCTGCATTAATAAAATGGGAGAAGATTTGAAACCGGGGCATAATTGAAATGCAAAAATTCGAATCATAACTATTTGATTGCCAAAGCGTTCCCAGGGCTTTTTGTTCAGTCCCTGTAAAAAGCCAGCTAAAAAAGTGGGGCAATTCCCTAACACTTAATGTAAAAGCTGCGTCTATTAGTCTGATCTCAATTTCTTCACTTTTCACAAACGGAAATCCATGAAAAGAACACTACGCTTTCTTTCAATTCTTGGCGGAATATTTGTGGCACTACTGTGCTCACAAAACGCCTCAGCACAGGTGACGGCTGTCACTGCCAACTACTACGATAGTTCTTACAACTATTGCAACACTCCCGCACCCGTGAATGGCTTCGGCATGTACTACGCTATGGGTACGCTTCAAACTAATGACTCCACCGACTTCTACATTAACTATGGAGACGGGTCTGACACGTCGTTTCGCCTTGCTACACAAATGCAGTATACCTTCAATGTGGCTCATACCTACATGACAACAGGTACTTTCCAGATAATGATCGCTATTACCAATGCACTTACCGGAGCTACTGATACCGTATATGGTAATACCTACGTAGTTACTAATACCTGCTCTTCATTGCAGGGACTGGTTTGGGGTGATACGGATGCTGACTGCGCTTTTGATACCGGCGAATCCCTTTTCAGCTATGTTACAATGAAGGTGACCAATACTACAACCCTGACAGATTACTATGTATCAACAGACGCTAATGGCATGTACTATATAGAAGTACCAGACAATTATACTTATACTATACAAATGGCTAACCTGCCCGGTGGGCTTACCCCTGTATGCCCGGTTACAGGTATAGCTAACCAGGCCGTTTCGGGTACAGGTACGTTTACCAATGATTTTGGCTATGACTGTAATAGCATGGCGATCACAGATTTTTCTGTAACAGGCGGCGCTAACTTCTTCCGCCCCGGCCATATACGTCATCTCTACATAAGTGCACACACCAACAATATCTGCCAGGGACATCCGGCTACTGTAACTTTAGTTCTTGACAACCTCTTATCTTGCGTAGGCACTTACGGTGGCACTCCTCCAACAAGCGTTGTTGGCCAGGTAGTTACCTGGAATGTTTCCTCACTCAGCCTGCTGGGTTCTCTTTATTCAAACCTGCAGATCTATTGCGATTCAGCAGCGGTTCTGGGCGATACACTGTGCAACCAGCTTTATATAAGCTATACAGGCGTTACTGACACTATACCTCAAAACGATACTGCAGATATATGCCGCGCGGTAAGCAACTCTTACGATCCTAACAACAAAGAAGTTTCACCAAACAATGGTCCGCTTGGCCTGATTGAAAATGGCGAACTGCTTACTTATGTAGTAAACTTCCAGAATACAGGTACTGACACTGCGTATAACGTAGTGATTGTTGATACACTGAGCAGCAACCTGAACGTAAATACATTCCAGCTGATAGAGGCTACGCATCCAGTAAATGTTACATGGCTGCCCGGTAATGTGATCAACTTCAGGTTTGAAAACATCTATCTGCCTGATAGCAATGTGAACGAGCCGCTGAGCCATGGTTCTGTTGCTTATCGCATCAATGCGAAGACCGGTCTTCCGCAAGGCACACAGATCAATAACACAGCTCACATTTATTTTGACTTTAACCCGGCTATCGTAACCAACACCACTCTCAACACCATCAATATACCTCTGTCTGTATATAATGTAACAAACGGTGTGATAGCAGCTAAGGTTTATCCTAACCCTGCGAACAACGAGCTGACAATAGCTACTGACGGCATCCGCAACTTTACAGCTCATGTAAGTGACCTGCTGGGACGCAATGTTGTAACAACAATGACCAACACAGGCAAGGCAGTGATCAATACTTCATCACTTCCTGCCGGAATGTACATCCTAAACATCAATGCTGATGGAAAGGAAATGAGCACTAAGATCAGTGTTCAACACTAATCAATTATTGAAATGTAAAGAGCCTGCCGAATCCGGCAGGCTCTTTACATTATGATCTTCCCGTGTTCAATAAAAAAGCCTCCGGTGTGCGGAGGCTTTTTTATATTTCTTAGACTCTGATTAGTGAGCTGGAGCTGGAGCAGCAGCTGAGTCAGCTGGAGCAGCAGTCATAGTATCAGCAGGAGCCGGAGCCGGAGCTGGTTCCATTTCAGCAGCAGGAGCTTCAGTAGCTACTGAATCGGTAGTAGTACCTTCAGTAGTTTCACTGTTACCGCAAGAAGCGATGAAAAGACCCATTGTCAGAGCGAAGATGCTTAATTTAACGAATTTCATAATTTGAATTTTAAAGATTGATTTTAAGATTTATACAGGAAATGGGAAAAGGTAACCCCGAACATTCTTATATTTTTATAAAAATGCAAAAACCGGTCTTCAGGACCGGCTTTTAGCACGTGGGCTGTATGCTTTGGTTAAATGAAAAAAC
>CAMPKR010000285.1 GCA_946887345.1 uncultured Bacteroidota bacterium
TCCCAATTATGTCTATGAAGTGTTGGAGATCTTCCTCACCACAACTCCTGATGGTATTGCGCAGCTCGAACAGATGATCAAAGACCGCGGCGACTGGAATGCTGTGAGCAAACAGGCACATTCTCTTAAGTCAAGCGTTAGTGTCATCAAAATACGTGGTGTATACGATCAGCTGGCGGAAATAGAAAAGCTGACGCGCCGTGATGGGGACGAACCACTTTCCGATACCGATGAGCAAAGAGTGAATGTATTGATGAAAGAAATATTGGTAACGTTCAACGAAGCACATCCGCTGCTGGTCCGGGAAAAGGAAAAAAACAATCCGGCAAAAGCATAAAAAGAGCGAAGCAGTTGCTTCGCTCTTTTTCTTTTATCTGTTTTGTTGATTACATGCCACCCAGGCGGATGCCGATGCAGAATGGATGTTGGTCCAGTGCATTCTCATGCAAAGCGGTCAACTGGTAGCTGGCATACAACCTGAAATAATCATCCAGGCCTATCTCCGCGGTCAGGCAGCTATTAAAGTCTGCGAAGTTGAACTTATCGTGATTCTTAACCTTGCCAAATGGCCCTGATACCTGCTTCGTCCAGCTGGCTATACGGTAGCCGCCGGTGATACCGAAGCCATATACCAGCCATGCCTTCTCCACGATCTTGGTTTTAAAAGTAGCCTGCAGCGGCACGCTGAGGTAGGTAAGGCCCAGTTTATTTTTTGTGAACAGTGTTGAATCAAGAAACAGCTCCGGCTGTGTATTGTTCAGGTAGCTGATGTTTTTCGTGAACCTGAAATTGTACATCTGTAAACCAATACCGGTAGACAAGTATATTTTCTGGCCACCTGTTTTCAGCAGGCGTAATCTCGCCATGATCGGGTATACATTTACGTTTATCGATTTGGCATTCTGCAGGCTGAAAAGATTATCAGTTTTCATACCATTCGGCATATTGAGGAACGCTTTGGCAGCAGGGGATGTATAGTCGGTATTATCCTGTATCCCGTTAACGCCTATGTCTATCATAGCCACATCAATAGAAAACACTTTCTCTTCCTTCTTTACTTCAGTCTTTCCGCTGTCAGATTTATTGATGGAGATACCATTGCCATCGATAACAATGCTGGTTTTATCTTTTTTGTCTTTTTCCTGTGCATGGGCGGTGGTTGCTGCCAGTAGCAAAGCCAGTGCCGGTATTAGTTGTATGAGTTTCATAAAATGTCATTTAGAGTTTTACTGTAAACAATTCGGTGTTGCCGAATCTTACCTGTATGTCTGTGTCTTTGATCTTGCCTCTGATGTTTTTTACTTTTTCGATTTTGTTATTTACTGCATCCTTTATATCCGACAGTCCGTCAAATTTTTCTTCTACCGGCGCAAAGGCTATCAATTTCCTGTTGCCATGATTTTCTACAGGTTCCACAGCGCTGTTTGGTAATGCCACCAGTTGCTCTGTCCGGGCGTATTGCTCTTCCGCTGATTCAGGTTTTATCTCCTTACGCCTGGGTTCTTCTGCAATGACAGGTGTTGGTTTTGGTGTTTCGTTCGCCACTACTTGTACCGGTACAGGTTCATCAATAGCCGGCGGTTGCTTTTTTATCGTGGTTGCTTTAACAGCTACTTTCTTAGTTTCTATAGCGACAGGGTCTTTCGGTGTTGAATGGAGATCTTCCCCTGTTGTGGTGGTAGTCGCAACATGTGTACTGTTATTATTATCGGTTTTAACTGGGGTGTTGGTAGTAGTAGTGGCAGTCACTGGTATTTCTACTTCTGTGCCGTCGGGCTTGAGCAAAAGCAGCAGTGCTATTGTTGCGCAGGCCGCTATTGCTGCATAGGTTTTCCAGCTACCAAGGCCAATAGTGCGCGTCTTCACCGCGGCCACGGTTTTCATCAATTCCTCCTTGCCCTCATACACCAACGATGTGTCGGGAGTGAGTTTTACTGCCTCAAAAAGCGCCAGCTCATTTTTCAGTTCCGGATGCCGTTCAATGAAAGCATGCAACGCTTTTTGTTCACTTTCAGTCAATTCTCCGTCTGCCTCCAGCAGCATGTACTCTTCATAATTCTCCAAATTCACCATGACTTCTGTTTTTATATTAAAGTTTCAACGCTTACCAGGTATTCCTTCAACGTTTTGCGCGCGCGGTGCAGGTACACTTTTACCTGTGTTACATTCAGCCCGGTTATCTGGGCTATCTCTTCATAGCAATAACCTTCATAGTCTTTCAGCAATACCAATGCTTTCTGTTGTTCGTCCAATCTTGCCAGTGCCTGCTCCAATACCCTTTTCAGATCTGTGTTCCCGGGTTTAAGGATATCGTTGATCTCAGGCTGTTCCTGGTATACTACCCTGCTCTTTTTCCTGTAGTTGTCTATCGACTGCCGGTAGGCAACCTGGAAAAGAAAGGCTTTTGCTTTTTCAGGGGCCACTTCTTTTCTTTTTTGCCACAATACCTCGAAGCTTCCCTGTACTACATCACGGGCGTCCTCGGCGTTGCCGGTACACTTGCAGGAAAACCTGAAAAGTGCATCAGCCCATTGCTTTACGCTTATGTTATAGTCATTAAGCTCCATTCACTAGTATATCGGCAGGCACAAAAAAAGGTTACAGGAAAACCCAAAAATTTTCCTGGTGGCAAAAATAGCAGCTAAATGTGGCGTTTAATAACTGAATCGTACCATAATGCCCACGCCGGCAAAGCCGTACATGGGCCAGGTGGACGTAACAGCCTTATCATAGGATTTAAAAACCTGCAGTTTCCCGGTCATACCCGTATACCAATGCCTCCGGAAGCGAAAGAGAAACCCGAATTCTGTGGAAGTACCCCAGGTGAACGCCCGTTTGCCTCCCGCAGCATACGAGGTGTTCAGGTAGTAGGTGGGGAGGAAATCTATTGTGGTAATGACCTGCGACCGGTCATCACCAATAATGAAACTGAAGCCTACGGGTGCATGAAGAATATTTGCAAAATGATTGCTGTCGGGAGAGGAAATGTCGGGAGTCTTGCGTTTACTGTTTAGCCTGGTATAGCCCAGGCCAACATTGAAATGAAAATAATTGCCGATTTGATAAATGCCTTTGGTAGTAACGGAATACCCTACACCTGACCTGTCAACTTTATTCACCCGCGATGCGCCTGACATGATATCTATTTGTGGTGACAGCAGGTACTTCTGCGGCGACACGATCAGTTTCCGGTGTGCCTCGCTGAGATAAGTGGTGTCATGCTGCTCCTCTTTGGCCTTTTTTTGCGCGGCGCAACGGAGTGAACATAGCAGGAACAAAGCCAGTAACAATAAGGGCTTACGAAGTATAGAGCTATTATTAATGGCTTTTAGCATATGAAAAGACGTACCTTTGCCCCACTAGATAATTTTTAGAATGAGAAAGAATTCAGCTTCCGGGGGAAGGAAATCAGATAAAGAAAAATCATATAAAAAGAATGCCACCGACAGGAAAAGAAATGATGCCAAGCCTTTTAAAAGGAGCGAAAGGAGTTTCGATAGAAGCGAAGGAGAGGGAAGGCCATCCGGCAGGGTAGGTGGTCGTACAGGTGAAGGCCGCGGGACAGCAGGCAGCGACAGGAGCAAGCGCCCAT
>CAMPKR010000286.1 GCA_946887345.1 uncultured Bacteroidota bacterium
GTTTTGTTTGGCAGATAAAAAATAAGGCCTTCCATATGGAAGGCCTTATTACTGTTACTGTAATTTAGATTAATAACCCATATCCATTCCGCCCGGAGCGTGTGAGTGAGGTGCTTCTTTTGGCTGCGGCTTATCGGCAACAACACATTCTGTAGTTAACAGCATGCTGGCGATAGATGCTGCGTGCTCCAAGGCTACGCGGCTCACCTTAGTTGGGTCGATAACACCGGCAGAGAACATCTCCACATATTCTTCAGTACGGGCATTGAAGCCGAAGTCTTTCTTGCCTTCTTTTACTTTCTGAACGATGATAGAACCTTCGATACCTGCATTGGCAACTATCTGGCGCAGTGGTTCTTCCAGTGCACGACGTACGATAGCTATACCAGTAGTTTCGTCGGCATTATCACCCTTCATGCCATCAAGCGTAGCGATAGCGCGGATGTAAGCAACACCACCACCGGGCACGATACCTTCTTCTACTGCAGCGCGGGTAGCGTGCAGGGCATCGTCAACGCGGTCTTTCTTTTCTTTCATTTCCACTTCAGAAGCAGCACCTACGTACAGAACAGCAACACCGCCGCTCAGCTTAGCCAGGCGCTCCTGGAGTTTTTCTTTATCGTAGTCGCTGGTAGTAGCTTTCAGCTGAGCCTTTATCTCGTTGATGCGGGTCTCAATATCTTCAGTCTTACCTTTGCCACCTACTATAATAGTGTTGTCCTTATCTATAGTGATGCTCTCGGCAGTACCCAGGTCGGCGATAGTGGCGCTTTCCAGCTTCATGCCTTGTTCTTCGCTGATAAGTGTACCACCTGTGAGGGCAGCAAGGTCTTTCAGCATTTCCTTGCGGCGGTCGCCGAAGCCCGGAGCTTTTACAGCTGCTATCTTCAGTGAACCACGCAGTTTGTTCACCACGATAGTTGTCAGCGCTTCACCATCCAGGTCTTCAGCGATGATTAACAGCGGGCGGCTGCTTTGCAATGTGCTTTCCAGCAGAGGGAGAATTTCCTTCATTGAGCTGATCTTCTTATCGTAGATCAGAATGTAAGGATTCTGCAGTTCTACCTGCATTTTTTCAGAGTTGGTTACGAAGTAGGCACTCAGGTAACCGCGGTCGAACTGCATACCTTCTACTACATCTACAGTAGTGTCAGTACCCTTAGCTTCTTCTACAGTGATAACACCTTCGTTACCTACTTTAGCCATAGCCTGGGCAATGAGCTTACCAATTTCCGCATCGTTATTAGCCGAGATGGAAGCTACCTGCTCTATCTTGGTATTGTCGTTGCCAACCTTTACCGATTGCTTCTTCAGGTTCTCAACAATAGCAGATACTGCCTTGTCGATACCACGCTTCAGATCCATAGGGTTAGCGCCGGCTGCTACGTTTTTCAGACCTTCGTTAATGAGCGACTGAGCCAGAACTGTGGCAGTAGTAGTGCCATCACCTGCAACATCGGCAGTTTTTGATGCTACTTCCTTTACCATCTGAGCACCAAGATTCTCTATGGGATCTTCCAGTTCTATTTCTTTAGCTACTGTTACGCCATCTTTAGTAACGGCCGGTGCACCAAATTTTCTTTCAATAACCACGTTGCGACCCTTAGGGCCCAGTGTCACTTTTACCGCGTCTGCCAGAGCGTCAACGCCACGTTTCATTTTGTTACGTGCTTCCGTGTTAAAGAAGAGTTGCTTTGCCATATATCTAAAATTTTGCCCCCTAACCCCCTAAAGGGGGAATCGGAGAAGTTAATTAATGATTACAAATTGTTTATTACAATAGATTTGCGCCGGGAATTAAACGATAGCCAGCAAGTCGCTTTCGCGCATGATGAGGTAATCTTCACCTTCGATACTCACTTCGGTACCAGCGTATTTGCTGTACAGAACTGTGTCGCCTGTTTTAACCGTTGTAGGTTCGTCCTTTTTACCTGGTCCGGCGGCGATGATGATGCCGCGTTGTGGTTTTTCTTTGGCGGTATCGGGGATGATGATACCACTTGCAGTTTTCTCTTCAGCGGCTGCCGGTTTTACCAGAACCCTGTCGTGTAGCGGAGTAATGTTCACTTTAGACATAGTATATTGAATTTTTATTTCGGTGAATGATGAGCACTTTCTGTGCCGAGCGGCGAATTTCCGCCATTTTTTCCACTATCCGCCAAAAAATCATGTTTCTCTATCTTATCCACAAAAATTTTGACAGAGCGCGGATTGCATTTTAAATTTATGTAATACGTATGAGTTGAAACTGTGCGATATAAAAGATTAAATTTACACGGCTTATGAGTATCAATATAGGGCAGCGGGCGCCGGATTTCAGCCTGTATAATACGGACAAGCAAGAAGTAAAGCTTTCTGACCTGAAGGGTAAAAACGTTGTGATGCTCTTTTTCCCGTTTGCCTTTACGGGAACCTGCACCAGGGAGCTGTGTGGCGTGAGGGACAGCCTGAGCTTCTATAACGATACCAATGCGGCAGTTTTCGGCATATCGGTAGACACACCGCATAGCCTGAGAAAATATAAGGAGGAGCAAGAGTTGAACTTTCCGCTACTGAGTGACTTTAATAAGGAGGCGATGACCGCCTATGACACGATGTATGAAACCTTCTCGATGGGTATGAAGGGAGTAGCTAAGCGGTCGGCATTCGTTATTGATAAAGAAGGTATTGTCCGCTATGCTGAGGTGCTGGAAGATGCAGGTAAAATACCCGATTTTGAAGCGATACAGGCATGCCTGCGATCATTAAACTAGTTAACTTTGATAAAACAGATAATATGAAGAAACTTTTTACCCTTGCATTAATAGCTGCAGGTTTTTCAGCAAATGCGCAGATATCCAATGCAGGAATGGAAAACTGGCATACGCTGCAGTCAGTTGGCGTAAATCTTGAAGCGCCGGACGGATGGTACGGTTCAGATTCGCTGGTGATATGGAAAGAGGACGATTCTCTTGGATTCGTAGTAACGGGTCAGCAGATATTTATGGAACCGGGCATAGTAAATAATGGTTCTTTTTCAGCCAGGCTTGAAACTACTGAGGCGCTGACATTAAAGATCCCGGCTTTGATGGCTAATGCCAAAATGCATCTGAGCTCCAGCTTTGATATTAATAATCCCATGGCTTCGTTCCAATTTTCCGGAGGCATGCCTGTAACCCAGCGCATAGAATTTGTGTATGCATGGTTACAATACACATCGATGGATCCGCTTGATGATGAAACAGCCGTGTTTGCAGCTAATGCTTACCTGAGTGGTATAGGCCAGGGCGGAACGGATTCGCTGGTAGGTACAGGATTTGTGAATGTTGCGGAGAATACAAGCTTTGAACATAAGGGTATTCACCTAAACTATGTGAATTCTACAGTAGTGCCGGATAAGCTGATCATCATGTTTGTGAGCAGTGATGTAACTACCGGCAATGCCGTTGATGGTTCGTCGCTATATGTAGATGATGTGAGCATGAGTACTGTGCATGTAAAAAATACTGCGGCCAGCAGCCATACAGTGAAGTGTTTTCCCAATCCTGCAACAGATGTGCTCAACCTGCTGAGCGCTACCAACGATAGATTGAGTCTGACTATTTAC
>CAMPKR010000287.1 GCA_946887345.1 uncultured Bacteroidota bacterium
TTACGGGCTTGATGTCAGGTACTGCATACTATGGTTGGGTTAAAACCATATGCTCTTCCGATAGCTCTGCCTGGGTCAATGTTCAGTTCACTACTACAGCTTGTCCTGCTCCCACCGGTATCAATGCTACTGCGATCACGGCTACAAGTGCGATGATTGGCTGGACGGCTGTAACGGGTGCCCAGGGCTACCAGTACAATGCTACAACTTCATCTACACCTCCTGCCGGCGGCACTTACACTACCAATAACTCAGGTCCTATGACTGGTTTGACTGCTTTAACAGGCTACTATGCCTGGGTACGTACCGTATGTGGTACGGCAGATACTTCAGCCTGGGCCAGCAACCAGTTCACAACTACATCTAGTGTATCAAGCGTGGGTTACAACAACTTCTCTTTCGAAGCTTACCCTAACCCGGTAAAGAATACACTAACGGTAGTAGCTCTGGGCAACAGAACAGGTGATGCCACTGTCCAGGTATCAGATTTTACAGGCAAACTTGTAAAAACATTTACACTGAATACTTCTGAAAGACACATTGATATGAGCAGTGTAGCTCCCGGTGTTTACTTCATTCGCTACGCTGATAACGAACACAGGCAAACTGTGAAGGTGATAAGAGAATAACGCTTGTACGAAACATAATAATAAAGCCTCCGTTCAGGAGGCTTTATTATTTATCTGAATTGGTGGTGTTTTATCTTAAGGATTACCATTTTCGATGTCGGTGTGTTGCTTTTATCAGCGGTGCTATTGATAGGAACCAGTACGTTGGTCTCAGGGAAGTATGTAGCGGTACATTGCTCCGGTATGCTGAAAGGTATCACGATGAATTTTCTCGCTACGCGCTCTATGCCATCATGATAGTTGTACAGGTCTACAATGTCGTTGGCTTTTAAACCTGCTTTGGCGATGTCCTTCTCATTCATGAATATCACACGGCGCTCGTTGTAGATGCCCCTGTAACGGTC
Source organism: uncultured Bacteroidota bacterium (assembly GCA_946887345.1). The sequence goes on from CAMPKR010000287.1 coordinate 974, forward strand.
GTCCAGGCCATAAATAGTGGTGTTAAACTGGTCGTGGCTGCGGATAGTCATCATCATATATTCATCATCAGCCAGGTTCTGGCGAATGATGTCAGCGGTATTGAAATGCGCCTTTTGGCTACCGTTAATGTTGAACCGGCCTTCGCGTGAGGCATTGGGCAGGTAAAAGCCTCCGGGCTGCCTTACTCGCTTGTTATAATTGTCAAACCCCGGTATGGTAAGTTCTATATCATTGCGGATGTTATCATAATGCGCCTCATATAGGGTCCAGTTCACTTTTGATCTGTTGCCCAGGGTAGCCTTTGCCAAGCCACATACAATAGCAGGCTCGCTTAACAAAGTGTCAGAAATTGGTTTCAGTCCACCTTTCGACATTTGCACCACTCCCATAGAGTTTTCGCAACTTACAAACTGGGTTTCGCTATTCATTACATCTTTGTCGCTGCGCCCAAGGCAGGGGAGTATCAATGCTTCTTCGCCGTGCACCAGGTGGCTACGGTTCAGTTTTGTAGATACGTGCACGGTCAGTTTGCAATTCCTGAGTGCTTCGGCAGTGTATTCAGTATCAGGTGTCGCAGAAAGGAAATTGCCCCCCAGAGCTATAAACACCTTGGCTTTTCCTTCTTTCATGGCATGTATGCAGTCCACTACGTCATAACCATGGTGGCGCGGCGGCTCAAAGCCATAGACGAATTGCAGTTTATCCAGGAAGCCTTTTGCAGGCTTTTCATAGATACCCATCGTTCGGTCTCCCTGCACATTGCTATGTCCGCGTACTGGACAGGTGCCTGCTCCCGGCTTACCTATGCTGCCCTTTAGCAGTAACAGGTTCACAACCTCTTTTATGGTGTCTACAGCATTCTTATGCTGGGTCAGACCCATAGCCCAGCAGGCTATTATCTTTTTCCTACGTTTAAAAACTTCCGCAGTTTCTTCTATCTGTTTTATGCTGATGCCTGAGGCTTCAGCGAGTTCTTCAACATTTTGTTTCTCCAGGTGGGCTATGAATTCCTCATAACCTTCTGTGTTATTCGCTATGAAATCGAGGTCAAAAATGCTTCCCGGCTTTTTTTCTTCTTCCTGCAGCATTAGCAGCATAATAGCTTTCAGCAGGGCCATGTCACCATTCAGTTTTACCTGCAGGAAGATATTGGTAAGCTTCGCTTTAATACCCAGCGCACCCTTAACGGTCTGTGGGTTGCTAAAGCTTATAAGCCCTGTCTCGGGTAGGGGATTCACCGAAATAATGGTACATCCGTTCTCACTGGCCTTTTGTAGTGCAGAAAGCATCCGTGGATGATTCGTTCCCGGGTTTTGACCTAGTATAATGATCACCTCCGCCTCATAAAAATCATCCAATGTCACAGAACCCTTGCCTATACCTAATGATTCATTCAACGCTACACCGCTCGACTCATGACACATATTAGAGCAGTCGGGTAGGTTATTAGTACCATATTCCCTTACAAAGAGTTGGTACAGGAAGGCGGCCTCATTACTTGTCCTTCCTGAGGTATAAAATACAGCCTCATCAGGTGAAGCCAGCTCATTTAGATGTGTTCCTATCAATTTAAAAGCGCTATCCCAGCTGATAGGCTGGTAATGCGTAGCTCCCTTGGGCAGATACATAGGCTCTGCCACACGGCCTTTCTTGCCTATCTCGTAGTCATTCAGATCAGCTAATGCTTTCACCGAGTTATTAGCAAAGAATTTCGCATCCAGCTTTTTAGTAGTTGCTTCTTCAGCTATTGCCTTGGCCCCATTTTCACAGTATTCCGCTATAGCCGACCGGTGGCCGTCAGGGTCCGGCCAGGCACAGCCGGGACAGTCGTATCCATCCTTCTGGTTCAGCGCCAGTAAAGCCTTCATTGCCCGCTGCACACCCATCTCGCTGAACATATGTTTCGCGCTCGATATCACGGCAGGTATGCCCGCGGCTACTTCTTTTGGCTTGGTCAGCTTTAGTTGCAGCAGTTCTTCAGGGTTCTCGGCATTAGGCTGTTCTATATTCTTTTTTGTGCTCATTATCCGCAGGTATGAGATGGATTATCAAAATTATCCGATTGGTCTTCCAGCACTTCGGCATCCAGGCATTTAAAATCTTTTTCTAATAAAAGGAAAAGCTTTTTGCCATTGCCTAACTCCATATTGTTATTATAACCAACTACGTTGGTATTCACCCATTCTTGCTTCATTTCCTCAGGCACATATAGGGTGATAATGTTATCCTCCATGACCGCTTCCAGTTGCTGTATTCCTTGCTTACTTTGAAGCCTGTAAATCAAAGCTGCATTCCCAAAATCCGTCCTTTCTTCCAGTATGCCATCCTTGCCGAAGGTATCCAGCTCGGTCTTAACTATTCGTATCCTTATCGAATTACCTTTTATCCTGATCTTCATTATATCACTATTCTTTGCGCTCCTGAATATATATTAAATCGTTCGCCTCTCAAAAAGCCGATCAACGTCATACCCTTCTCCTCTGCCATCTGCGCTGCCAGGCTGGAAGGGGCACCAACCGCTGCCACTATCTTTATACCGGCCATTGTCGCCTTCTGTATTAATTCAAAGCTTGCTCTACCGCTCAGTAGCAACATGTGTTTGTC
>CAMPKR010000288.1 GCA_946887345.1 uncultured Bacteroidota bacterium
CCATTATGAATGTAACTAATTTATGTCGTTTATTGAACCTGAAGGGTTGTAAACTAGGTAATGCATGAAGATCATGTTCCTCCGGTTCTCCATCTGAATTCCTGGACTAGGTGCACCCATCAACACAAAAGGCAGCCACAAAGGCTGCCTTTTTATCTATTTTAAGCACTGCGACCTGTACAGGTTATTGCAGCTCGTAAGTCGTATACTGTGTAGGGCTGTCGATGTGCTGCCTGTAGGTGTTATATAAAGCCAGAATCCCTATGTTCTCTGAAAACCAGTAGGAAACCTCTCCATTCGGAAAGCCTGACTGGTGCTTCCAGCGCACGTAGCCGTTTCTTGCCTCGTTATAGGTGAATCCGTTCAGGTCAAGCGTCCTGGCGGTATCTGACTGGTAGGAGAGATAAGTAACATCGCCCGCTGCATCATCGAAGAGCTTAGCTGTGCCTACGTACCGCTTCCATGCGGGGATCCGCTGCCTTCCATTCACGGATAAGCTGATGTTCTCACAGTCCGTCGTCTGGAACACAAGCCCATCAAAGTTTACACTGTTAGCGGTTGCTGCGGAACTATAGGTAGCGGTGTTATTGGCAGCTTTTCTTGTATAGGTGTTGTTCTTCTCTGCAGGGAACCAGTCGCATTTTGGGTTCTCCTCTTCTTCTTTTGTGCAGGATGTAGAGGCCAGGGTCAGCAGCGACATGGCCACTATCAGGATCTGTTTACCGTTCATTTGGGTGAATTTTACTGTTTTCTTTTCAGCTATCAAAAGTTCTTTCTATGCCCACAGCCCACTGAGTCCGCTAAATGATTGATCTCCATGAAAGAATGAGCACCGACGAATGGTAAAGTTAATATAACCCATGAGAAAGTCAAGGCCAGGTACCCTAATTAATAACTTCCATAATATGCCTCACGTAGTGACAGCGGAACAGCTGACGAATTATCTGCTTATAACACTTTCACAGGGAAAAGCACTGAAAGAACGTCAACAGATTAACAGTAGGCTCGCCATTCCTGCTTGCTACAGTAGTTGTTCTCGTGCGGACATTTGAAAGCTGAATCAGGCAAATCTTTCGTTGGATGCTTATGTTTTTGATGACCTTTTCTCGATGATACGATAGTAGGAAGGTGGAGCCCGGCGAGGTCGGCCATGCTCATCTTTGATGTTGGTGACATATAATAAAAACTCTATCTTGAGAGTGGTTTTTACTACTTGATATGTCAACCCTGTTGATGAAAAGAAGCGGCATCGAAGGCAACGAAATAGATCAGATAAAAGCGAATGACGAACGGGCGCTGCGGCACCTGTATGTGTCCAATTATGACAATGTGGAAAGATTTGTATTGAGTAATAGTGGGTCTGCAGAGGATGCCAGGGATATTTACCAGGAAGCTTTCATCGCAACCTGGCGCAACATTACGCTTGGCAAGTTTACCGAGATGCACGAAGGCTCTGTGAATGCCTATCTGTTCTGTGTAGCAAAAAACAAATGGCTGGACGTTCTGAGAACGAGAAAGAGAAGGATTGTCCCTGTCGACTTTGACGAGTCATTACATAGCGAATTGTCGGACGGCCTGGATGAGGATGAGGCACAGTACCTGACGAAGGTCAGGCTCCATTTTCAGGCCATGGGTGGTCAGTGTAAGGAATTGCTCAGGCGCTTCTATTTCCATAAGGAAAGCATGAAGCAGTTGTCAGCCCGATTTTCCTGGACCGAAGCGACCACAAAGAATAATAAGTATCGCTGCCTGCAGAAGTTGCGCGCATCCATTTTAAAAGATAAATAGAGCGAAGTGAGTTACGATGAGGATATAACACAGGAAGAACTTGAACAGGTTGAGAGATACCTGCAGAACGAAATGAGCCACGATGAGGCGGAAGCATTCGCCACGAAAATAGGGCAGAATGAGAACCTTAGCAGGAAAGTGAATGAAGTACGACTCACTATCCTGGGGATCAATGAGGCGGCATTATCCGAACGACTGGATCATTACCACGATGATGTAAAGCAGGTTCATAAGAAGGAAAGCAGACGTATGCTATTTCCTGGCAAGTGGGCGATAGCTGCTTCAGTGGCGGTTATTGTAGCCCTGTCCGCCTGGTGGATATCTCAGCGCACAAATACCGATCAGAGACTCTATAGCGCATATTATAGACCTGATCCGGGCCTGATGACTCTTATGAGTTCAGAGACCAGTAGTTACACGTTTGAGAAAGCCATGGTCGAATATAAGAATGGCGAGTATGACAAAGCTCTTAAAGCCTGGGGCACTTTGTTAAGTAAAGCGCCTCATAACGATACACTGCTTTACTTCATTGGCGCGGCTTCACAAGCCAAATCAGATGAAACAGCCGCTATTGAATATTTACAACAGGTGGCTGCGGATAGTAACAGTGTGTTTCAGAAAGATGCCTTCTGGTACCTTGGGTTAGCCTATTTAAATATAGGTGAAAAGCGCAAAGCAATTGACAACCTGGAGCGATCTGAACATCCGCAAAGCATTGCCCTGATAGATGCACTAAAGCAGTAGTGATGAGGCGCCGGATCCCTAAATATTTCTTCTTTGTTGTAAGCTTTTTTTTGCTGGCGCGGCTATTTGCACAGGTGTCTGTAAACGGCTTTAAATCTATTGAGCAGGCAATAGAGCAAAAGAAATACGCAGAGGCCCGCGTAATGCTGGAAAATGACGTGTCCTATTTTCTTTCTGAAAATAATATTGATACACTGTTGGCTTATATCTACCCTAAAGGTCAAGTCACTGCTGGTCTCTACGGCAATGAGAAAGCGACGGCGGCAGTATTTTCGTTTGCCGATCTTCTAAAGTCAAAGAATGCTTCTCCATCTCAAATGGTAGGAGCTTATAAGGAAATAGCCCGTGTCTGCGATAGCCTCGGTGAGTATGGAGACTGTTTCAAGGCGTCGGAGCTGAGATTGATGAATGCGGAGAAGATATCCCCCGTCTCTCAGCAGGAAGTTGCTCTGTCTCACTTTATGCTGGGCACTTATGCCTTCAAAATTGGCAAACGCAGCCTTTTCAATGCACACCAGCGTATTGCCTACCACTTAAGGGTCACGGACAACAAAACTCGTCTTCTGGATCTGTACTTATCAGCAAATGCTATGGGAAGGGCGATGTCTTATTTATCAAAAAATGACAGCGCGTATTTCTTTTATCAGGAGGCGCTTTCGTTTCTGGAACGAATGCCCGAAAGTGATACAAATAAATACTATCGTCCCGCGGTCATTTATCAGAATATCTCTGTACTAAACAGTACAGATGGGCGGTCTGCAGAGGCAATCAGGAACTCTTACAAAGCTATAGACCTCTATAGGAAGTATATTGCTACACCGCAATCCTATGCTGAGATACAAGACGTTAAAGGCAGCCTGTACGGTGCTATAGATAACCTGGCAAATTACTATATGCAGGTAGGTGACCTCAATAAGGCAGAAGATCTGTTTCATTATTCCTACGGTCACAAAAAGAAGAATTTAAAGCCTACGAGTCCACGCATTTTCATTTCGGAAGTATTACTTGGACGGTTGTATATCAATAATGCAGACTACCACCAGG
>CAMPKR010000289.1 GCA_946887345.1 uncultured Bacteroidota bacterium
CACGAACTCGCCGCTCAGTACGCGACGGGTGTAAATGTTAGATGTATATGGCTCGAAGCACTCGTTGTTACCCAGTATCTGCGATGTAGAAGCCGTAGGCATAGGCGCTACCAGCAGGGAATTGCGGGCGCCGAACTCCATTACTTCTTTGCGCAGTGTTTCCCAATCGTGCCTGTCGGAAGGCTGAACGCCCCACATGTCGAACTGGAACTTGCCCTGCGACAGCGGAGAACCTTTGAATGTTTCGTAAGCGCCTTCTACCTTGGCAAGGTCCTTAGAAGCCGTCATAGCCGCGAAGTAGATGGTTTCGAAGATGTTCTTATTCAGCAGCTTTGCCATATCGCTTTCGAAAGGCAGGCGCATAAGGATGAATGCATCGGCCAGGCCCTGCACACCCAGACCTATAGGACGGTGGCGAAGGTTAGACCTTTCAGCCTCTACTACAGGGTAGTAGTTGTGGTCTATTATCTTGTTCAGGTTTTTGGTAGCCTGGTAAGTCACTTCGTAAAGCTTGTCGAAATCGAACTTACCGCCGACAACGAAGCGAGGCAGGGCGATAGAAGCGAGGTTACAAACCGCTACCTCATCTTCGCTGGTATATTCTATTATCTCTGTGCAGAGATTAGAGCTCTTGATGGTACCAAGGTTCTGCTGGTTGCTCTTCAGGTTGGCTGCGTCTTTGTAGAGCAGGTAAGGAGTACCGGTCTCGATCTGTGCATCGAGGATCGCGAACCAGAGTTCCTGCGCTTTAATGGTGCGACGTGCGCGGCCTTCTCTTTCATATTGCGTGTACAGTTCTACGAATTTATCGCCTACCACCTCATGCAGACCCGGAGCCTCGTTAGGGCAGAAAAGGCTCCACTGGCCGTCTTCTTCCACGCGCTTCATGAACAGGTCCGGCATCCAGAGGGCATAAAACAGATCGCGGGCACGAAGTTCTTCCTTACCGTGGTTTTTGCGCAGATCGAGGAACTCGAACACGTCGGCATGCCATGGCTCCAGGTAGATAGCGAAGGCGCCTTTGCGCTTGCCACCGCCCTGGTCTACGTAGCGTGCTGTATCATTGAATACACGCAGCATAGGCACAAGACCATTGGAAGTACCATTGGTACCACCGATGTAAGAACCAGTGGCGCGTACATTGTGTATAGAAAGGCCGATGCCGCCGGCGCTCTGCGAGATCTTCGCAGTCTGCTTGAGTGTATCGTAAATGCCCTCAATGCTATCATCCTTCATGGTAAGAAGGAAGCAAGACGACATCTGCGGCTTTGGCGTAGCGGCATTGAAGAGTGTAGGTGTTGCATGTGTGAACCAGCGCTCACTCATCATGTTGTAGGTTTCGATAGCGCTGGCGATATCTTCCCTGTGTATACCTACGGCTACGCGCATGTACATATGCTGGGGACGCTCAACGATAACACCGTTGATGCGCAGCAGGTAAGATTTCTCAATCGTCTTAAAACCGAAATAGTCGAAACCGAAATCACGGTCATAGATAATGGAGCTATCCAGCAGTTCTGCATTAGCTTCAATAATTTCCATCACATCGTCGGCCAGCATAGGCATGTGGCGACCCGTGGTATCATCAATATATTGGTGCAGCCTGCGCATGGTGTCAGAGAATGATTTCTCTGTATTCTTGTGCAGGTTAGAGATGGCTATGCGGCTGGCCAGCAGTGCATAGTCGGGGTGCTTGGTAGTGAGTGAAGCCGCAGTTTCGGCAGCCAGGCTATCCAGCTCCGAAGTAGTTACACCATCATAGATGCCTTCTATCACCTTCTTGGCAACGTCGATGACGTTTACCAGGGGGCTGAGGCTATACGAGAGCTTTTCGATACGCGCTGTGATCTTATCGAACTTTACGCTCTCCTTTTTGCCGTTTCTTTTTATTACATACATAGGTTAGTATTTATTGCTTTGGGTAAATGATATATTTCAGTCCTTGTTGTTGTTTATACCTCACCCCGGCCCTCTCCATAAACGGAGAGGGAGAGGTAAAAATTCGATTTAAAAATCTTCGTCGAGGGAGAAAGTTTGCGATTCTTTGTTGCCCAATACTCCTGACTTTTGGTAGTCGCCTACTCTCTTCTCGAAGAAATTGGTCTTGCCCTGGAGGGAGATCATTTCCATAAAGTCGAAAGGATTAGATGCATTGAACATTTTGGGATAACCCAGTTCGCCCAGCCACCTGTCGGCTACGAACTCGATGTATTGCTGCATCAGTTTGGCGTTCATACCTATCAGGTCTACAGGGAGCGCCTCGGTGATGAATTCTTTTTCGATAGTGACCGCATCGGCTATGATGGAGTATACCTGCTCCTGGCTCAGTTTGTTTTGCAGCATACTGTAAAGCAAGCAGGCAAACTCGCAATGCAGTCCTTCATCGCGGCTGATCAGCTCATTGCTGAACGTAAGACCCGGCATGAGGCCGCGCTTCTTCAGCCAGAAGATGGAGCAGAAGCTACCGCTGAAGAAAATACCCTCTACCGCTGCGAAAGCTACCAGCCTTTCAGCGAAGGAACCGTTCTCTATCCAGCGAAGCGCCCATTCAGCCTTCTTCTTTACTGCTGGTACCGTATCGATAGCGTGGAACAGTTTATCTTTTTCCTGGTTGTCTTTAATGTAAGTGTCAATCAAAAGAGCATAGGTCTCAGAGTGGATATTCTCCATCATGATCTGGAAGCCATAAAAACAACGAGCCTCGGGCAGTTGCACTTCGCTCATGAAGTTAACGGCCAGGTTCTCGTTCACTATACCATCACTTGCAGCAAAGAAGGCGAGGACGTGAGAGATAAAATGACGCTCACCATCGTTGAGGGCATTCCAGTCCTTCATATCGGAGCCGAGGTCTATTTCCTCAGCGGTCCAGAAACTTGCTTCATGTTTTTTATACATTTCCCAGATAGCGGGATAGTTGATGGGCAGTATTACGAACCTGTCCTTATTTTCTCTGAGTAGTAATTCGTTCTCCATACACTGTTTCTTTTGTTGGTTGTTTTGACACCCGCCGGGAAGGGGACAGCGACACTTACAATACCTGCTCCTTTTATTGTCAGCAGGGATAAGATTTGTTTCCCTTAAAAACCGTTGATCTAACAAATTTAATCAGCTGAAACTCCCTTTGCAGGAATTAATATACACCTGCTGTGGAAAACTATAAAAGTCAATACAGCACTGCATTTCAGCGGATGAGCAGGGTTAAATATGAAGGTACAAAAGGGTATTTGGAAGGATGTGAAAATGTGGATAAGATGTGTGGATTTTTGAGGATTTTTTGGTTAAATGATAGACTAACTATTGGTTATACAACAGAACTTTAACAGCGGATCAAAGAGCAGTGAACACAATAATAGAGGGGCTTTTGATATTATATTTGCGATAATAAATCTTCTAAAATCACGCCTCATGAAAAAAGCACTTATGATTGGTGTATTTGCCCTTGTGAGCATTGCAGGCAAAGCCCAGAAATTAGAACTTGGCCTCAATGGTGGCCTCAGCTTTTGTAAAGACGGTGGAACTACTCAAAGGCCGGATTACTACGGCAGTTTCAGGGGAGCTGTAGACC
>CAMPKR010000290.1 GCA_946887345.1 uncultured Bacteroidota bacterium
ACCTACATAAGTTCCATTTACACTGCAATCGCAAGTATAATCTTTCTTACAAGAAGTGAACATCATGCCTAATAAGGCAACTGCAACGATTGGGGCAACTTTTTTCATAACTGTTTTTTTTAAGTTTAGACAAAAATAACAGTTTGGTTTAGAAATTCTAGGAAACAATAAAATTTTTTAGGATTGATAAGCCAAAGATCCTTACGCTTTAAGGCAGAAATGCTACTTTATTGTAGTATCTTATCACGGAATACAATAAAAACTTAGATCGTTATCCAGCCCGCCTACACTATGCAAGAGTTTTGAGTTTTTCTATCACATGGTCTATTTCGTCTGTAGTATTATGCCTGCAAAAGGAGAAACGGATAGGAACCATAGCTGCCGACTGCCCATTGTGAATTGCTTTTATAACATGACTTACAGAGCTGGCCCCGCTGGTGCAGGCACTGCCACCGCTTACGCAAATGCCCGAAATGTCCAGGTTAAATAGCAGCATATCGGTCTTTTCATCCATAGGGAAAGACACGTTCAATACAGTATACAAGCTTTTGCCCTCAGTATCGCCATTAAAGACAATTCCCGGGAAGTGCTCTTTCAGCCTGTCGGTCATATACCGCTTAAGCTCGGCTATATAGCTACTGTCTTGCTCGTAGCGGGCTGTAGCTATTTCCAGGGCTTTGGCAAACCCTACTATGCCATAAAGATTTTCTGTCCCGGCCCGCATATTACGCTCTTGAGCTCCGCCCGTCAGGTAAGGCTTTATACTCACATTTTCATTTACGTAAAGTATGCCCACTCCCTTGGGTCCGTGAAATTTATGCCCGGCTCCGTTAATAAAATGAACATAGGTATTCTTGAGGTCAAAAGGGTAGTGTCCCACTGTCTGAACGGTGTCGCTATGGAAAATGGCATCATATTTCCTGCACAGTTCACCAACCACCTTTATATCCATAATGTTGCCTATCTCATTATTGGCATGCATCAGGGTTACCAGCGTTTTTACTTTGCTGGCAGCCAGTTGGGCTTCAAGGTCAGCCATATCTATATGGCCCTTATCTGTCAGTTTTACAAAACTCAGGCTGGCGTGTCCGAAATGTTCCATATGCTCTACCGTATGCAGCGTAGCGTGGTGCTCCAGGGGCGAAGTGATAATGTGCTTGCAGCCAAGGTCCCTTATCGCAGCATTCACAGCAGTATTGGTGCTCTCGGTGCCGCCGGAGGTGAAGAATATCTCGGATGGGTTCGCATTCAGTATCCTGGCTACGGTCTTTCTCGCATTCTCGATGGCCAGCTTGGTCTCACGGCCATATGAGTACACTGACGAAGGGTTGCCGAACTTCTCCGTAAGGAAAGGCATCATGGCGTCCAATACTTCAGGATCTAAAGCGGTAGTAGCTGCGTTATCGAAATATATGCGGGACATTAGCGTGCATTGATATTTTAGCTCGCAAAATTACAAAAAACTATTGAGGATAAAGCTGTTGCAGCACTGCTTAGGCCGGGCCTCATCGTAGTTTGTGAAAGATATATGGAGCTACGGCAATAAAGATGGGGATCAGTGCCCAGAGCCTTCCGTGCGCCAGGTCGTAGTCTGCTAAAAGCGTCTCCCACGACCGTCCCCGTGTCCTGCCTAGTCCGAACTCAAAACAGAGCGTCAACATGAGCCAAAGCAAACCCATGATAATAGCCTGCCTGCCTGTGGCTAGCGGAACTGCTGACACAAAGTATCTGATGTATACGCCCAGAAATACGATGAGGCTGAAGGTCGATATCTGGTGCGCCGTCAGTTCACCTACATGTTTTTTGTAGCCAAGGTCCCTTAATGTGCCGTTACCCACTGCAATGACCATCATAGGGAGCCAGGCCAGCAGATATTTCAGATAGATAGACATATTCGTTCTTTGAAGCAAAACTCGTTAGCGGATTCCGATTTTCCGGTAGGTCCGGTCATAGAGACTACTGATCTGTGTCATGAAAAAGCCGCCCACTCTGGGCGGCTATATATGGAAAGTAGTAAGTGCTTATTAGAATGGTGGTTCTTCATCGTTTTGCGCGCTTGATCCCGGTTTTTTGAACGGTGGCTGCTGGTCATCATCGTCATCATAGCTAAAATCATTGGCTTTCGACGGTAGTGTCTGGAAGCCTCCGGGCACAAACATTTTCGATCCTCCGAATTCACTCGGGTCCCTGCGAATACCTGCCTGCGGATTGTCATTAAATGGCGTAAATCCTGATCCGAAATTCCCGCCAAAGTTATCATCCGGCAGGTCCACGAACTTCTGGTATTCCTTTATAAACCGCACTTTCACGGTATCTGTGCTACCATTACGGTGCTTGGCCACGTGTATATGGGTTTCACCTTCTATAGCCTGGCCCATTTCATCGTTGTTGATGCCATAGTACTCCGGCCTGTACAGGAACATTACCATATCCGCATCCTGCTCAATGGCTCCCGATTCACGGAGGTCACTCAGCTGCGGCACCTTCGATTCCTTTCTTGATTCCACACCACGGTTCAGCTGCGACAGGGCGATGATCGGTATTTCCAATTCCTTAGCCAGTGCCTTCAGGTCGCGCGAGATCTTTGATATCTCCTGCTCGCGGTTGCCGCCCTGGTTAATGCTGGCTTGCATCAACTGCAGGTAATCTATTATAATAAGTTGAATATCATGCTTTTGCTTCAGCCTCCTTGCTTTCGCGCGTAGCTCAAAAATGTTGAGAGCCGCCTGGTCATCCAGGAAGATCGGCGCTGCCGCCAGTTTGTTCATTCTCTGGGTCATCTGCACAAACTCATGCTCCTGCATACGTCCCTTGGTAATGGCATCCATGCTCACTTCTGTCACGGCCGCCAGCATCCTTTTTACCAGCTGACCTGCACCCATTTCAAGGGAGAAAAAGGCCACAGGGTAGGGCTTACCAGGGTTCATGGCCGCATTCATCGCCAGGTTAAGACAAAAAGCCGTCTTACCCACGGCTGGACGGGCAGCCAGGATGATCAGGTCGGTCTTTTGCCAGCCCGAGGTCAGCTTATCCAGCGGAACGAAAGAAGATGGTACCCCCGTAAGGTCATCCTTCTTGTTCTTGGCTTCTTCTATCTCATGAACGGTCTTTACCAATACCTCTTTCAGGCTCTTGAAATTCTTACGAAGGTGCTTATCCGTTATCTCGTACAGGTTCGATTCAGCCTTGTCCAGCAGGTCAAACACGTCCGTGCTGTCTTCATAAGCATCACCTATCACCTGGCCCGAGATACGTATCAACTCGCGCTGTATGAACTTCTCCATCACTATCCTGGCGTGGGCTTCCACGTGCGCGCTCGATACTACGCTCATGGTAAGCTTGGTAAGGTAGTAAGCACCGCCTACTATCTCCAGTTCATTGCTTTTGCGCATTTCCTCGGTAACGGTCAGCAGATCCACCGGCATACCCTTGTCAAATAGCCGCCTTATACCGGCATATATCTTCTGGTTGGCATCTACATAGAAACAGTCCGGGCTCTGGATGATTTCCAGTACTTCAGCAAGCTTATCTTTTTCAAGCATTATGG
>CAMPKR010000291.1 GCA_946887345.1 uncultured Bacteroidota bacterium
AGCTGAAAGGATATTTTTTTGAATATACCGCTTCCCAATCCATAGCAAGGCGGGTACGTAGCATCGTGAGATTCTCGGTAGAGACCCCATCGCTAACTACGGGTGAAAGCTTCATCATTGCAGTACGCAGGGTAGCTTCAAAGCTCGTGGTATTTTCCTGGCGGGCATTCTTGCTGAATTTCGGTATTTCGCCATTGGGTACGGTATAATAAATGCGCTTGTATGCATTAAGGAGCATTTCGCGCATTTCGTAAGAACGGGGAGTTTGCTGCTCCATATTCACGAATATCTCACCGTACAGAACGGTCCACATCGGCTCGTCCGTCATAAGGTAAGCGCGCGCAGCCTCGAAATAATTGAGATGATAGGAAGGCTCCTGCTGAATGCCTGTAAGCCAGGCTCCAAGGGCTTCTTCCATTTCATTTTGCTCTTCATATAGCTTACCTAGTTCGTGATAGAGAATCCCTGAAGTTGGAAAACGATCAATACCTTTTTGCAACGTGGACTTTGCTTTCTTCTTGTCGCCGGCACCAAGCTGGATGGCTGACATCATCTGGTAAGTCTGCTCGTCAGCCTCACCGCTTTTCAGGATGGGCTCCAGTATCTCCTCTGCCTGCTGGCTGTTTCCGGATAGATAATAAGCACGGCCCAGGTCGCGATGGAGGATCATCTGGTCTGGCGCCAGCTGGATAGCCTGCCTGTAAGCAACAATAGCCTGCTGCAGGTTGCCGCTCATTAAATAGCCGCGCGCTGTTTGATACATCTGTTCTATCTCAGGTGAAGGCCAGCTTTGAGCCCTGGCCTGGAGAGAACACAATGCGATCAGAATTGTAATAACATACGGATGAGCCCGGAACATAAACAGGGCTGTAAAATAGGCTAAAACTGCTGAAAATGAAGACGATATTTGCTTATTAAAGCAACTTGTAATATTTTTGATCCGATCTTAACAGAATCTTATTTTACAAACTTGTTCGAAAGAAGCATTTTTACGTTTACTTTGCCGGGATGAAAAAACTGCTTGCCTGCTTTTTCTTATTTATTTTCTCCTTCCAGATATTACCTGTTAAGGAACTGGTCAAGATATTGTTCAAAAATCAGCTCAATGAGGAAATTAAGGAAGACTATACCGAAACTGAGAAAGAGGATAGCGAAAACCTGAAGCTGAAAAAAGATGGCGATCCGCTTATTAAAGGAGCTCATCAACAGGACTTGGCAAGATTAGAATATTTATACCATTCCATACAAACGGCACTTCACGAGGCAGAACGATTGCCTCTCTCCCACGTTGCCGATATATTTACGCCCCCACCCAACTGCTGAGTTTTTCAACCGGCAATTTAATTATTCAATTTAAAAATATAGGGATCAGTAGGCCTTATACGCATGTTCGTATTCAGGTCTGCGCAGCGTAAATGTTTTAGGTTTATGGACAAAAAAGAAGGGTTCTTCGCCCACTTTAAAAAAGATGCGTTAGCAGGCGTAATAGTATTTCTCATAGCCCTGCCCCTTTGCCTGGGCATAGCGCAGGCCTCAGGCGCTCCACTCTTTTCCGGTGTGGTAGCAGGTATAGTAGGTGGTATAGTGATAGGCACGCTGAGCGGGTCTCAGCTGAGCGTGGTAGGACCGGCCGCTGGCCTTACTGCTATAGTGTTGACCGCTATAGGAGAGCTGAAAGCTTTTGATATCTTCCTCTGCTCGGTAATGGTGGCAGGGGCTGTTCAAATGTTATTGGGCTTTCTTAAAGCCGGAAGTATTGCCAACTACATACCCTCAAGTGTGATAGAAGGTATGCTTGCAGGTATAGGGCTTACTATCATTATTAAGCAGATACCGGAAGCAGTAGGATATGAACACAGGAACGCCAGTATGGTAGATGCCGATGACGGCTTTAAGATGGACTTTGTGAACGCGTCACTTCATCATATAGAAGCGGGCGCCCTTATCATATCCCTGGTAGGCCTTACGGTATTGATACTGTGGCAGACAAAGTGGTTCAAAAAACTGCAACTGCTTCCCAGCGGGTTGCTGGTAGTGGTCTTTGGTGTGATCATTAACCAGTTACTGATCAGTAGCGGCTCGCCTATGGCTCTCGATCCCACCCACCTGGTGAATCTTCCTATAGCTTCCTCCGCGCAGGAATTCTTCGGACAATTCATGACCCCGAATTTTGACGGATTCATGAACCCCAAAGTATGGCAGGTAGGAGTGGTAATTGCTGTGGTTGCATCGATAGAAACACTTCTATGTATAGAAGCAACCGATAAACTTGACCCCCTGAAACGCTATACCCCCACCAACAGGGAACTGAGAGCACAGGGTGTAGGTAATATGCTGAGCGGCCTTATGGGAGGCCTGCCCGTTACATCGGTGATAGTACGTTCATCAGCTAATATCATGGCAGGCGCCCGCACCAAGCTTTCTACTATAATACACGGTACATTGCTTATAGCCTGTGCTGCGAGCATACCTGTGGTGCTGAATATGATACCCAAAGCGGCACTGGCGGCCATACTCATTTTTACCGGGTACAGGCTGTGTAATCCTAAAGTGGTGAAACACATGTGGCAGGGCGGCTGGACCCAATTCGTTCCCTTCGTCGCTACGGCTATAGCTGTGGTATCGCTTGACCTTCTCAAAGGCGTGGGACTGGGCTTGCTGATAAGTGTATTCTACATACTGAGGCAGAACATGAGGATTCCGTTCTACTACACACGTCATGAATACAAGACAGGCGAACTCGTAACCCTTACGCTGGCACAGGAAGTATCATTCCTGAACAAGGCCAGCATTAAAGAAACGCTCGAGAATATCCCGCATAACAGCAACCTGATAATAGATGCTTCACTAACGGAGTATATAGACTTTGATGTGCTGGATATTATAAAAGAATTCCACCAGATAAAGGCGCCCGAGCGAAATATAACAGTATCGCTGGTGGGCTTTAAAGAAGAATACAAAATTCCGAAGACGGTACACGACCGGGACATAGTACACTCGCTGAAAGGCCCGGATGAACAGCCGAGGCAATCATCGGGTACTTATCCGGAATTGATAGAGCACTTAAAGAGCAGTAACAACAAAGACCTCAACTAAAAAAAAGACAACATGAAAGCACATTCAGAAATAACATCGCCTGCGCAGCTAACTCCCGCGCAGACTTTAGAAATACTAAAAGAAGGCAATCATCGCTTCCTCAATAACCTGAGCAGGAACAGGAACCTGCTGGAACTGGTAAACGAAACTAAAGATGGTCAATGGCCCTTTGCCGCCATACTTAGCTGTATGGATTCACGCACTTCGGCTGAACTTATATTCGACCAGGGACTTGGTGATATATTCAGCATAAGGGTAGCAGGAAATGTAATGAGCGACGATATAGTAGGCAGCCTGGAATATGCTACGGCCATAGCAGGATCGAAGCTGATACTGGTGCTGGGCCATACTGGATGCGGAGCCATAAAAGGAGCTTGTGACAACGTGCAATTTGGGAACCTGACGGGACTGCTGGCCAAGATACGCCCAAGCGTTGATCAGGAA
>CAMPKR010000292.1 GCA_946887345.1 uncultured Bacteroidota bacterium
AGCTACAAGTCCGCCGCCACCATAAGATTCCACTGATATAGAATTAGAAGTCAAGCTACCTGCCTTCAGGAAAACCCCTGAGTCAAGTATCGGGTCAGAACCATCAGCGATTGCCAGCTTAAGATGGTAAGTACTACAAGGCTGAACCGCAGCTAAAGCTGTAAGTACTGTAGTGAAGCCGTTATAAGTAATTGTTTGTCCCCCCACGTTGTCTACATAATACTGGGAGAATGGAGAACCAGTACCCATATTGGTACAAGGCGTAACGTCCCAAACGTTGTTAACTGAAGTGTCGGTAGTACTGTTGATAGCCACAGGAATGTTGGTGCCGGGTATCAGGGCGATATTTGTTAAGGTAGTATAACCGGGACCAGATATAAAGAACCCGAATACGTCGTTAAAGCCTGTGCAAGAATAGCCTGTATACTCCACAGAGCCGAAAACATAGTCAAACTTTATTGAGTCGCCCTGGGGCTCAAAGTCGAATTCCAGTATACATTTGTCAAAAGTCGTAACACCTGAAAGGATATTCAGGTCATTATCACCGCCGTTACCGCTAGAAGTACTTGGGAATTGAACACCCTCCTGACCATTAACCCCAATATGAGTACCGCTTGTGGTGTTACAGTATCCACTGGTAAGTACGATACCGCTGTCGAGACCCAGATTACTTGTAACAACATCAAACCTGCCGCTACCATCCACACCGCAGTTAAGTGTCTCGTTACTTACGGTTACACCACTACCTACCAATATCGCAGCCAGTTGCTGAGCTGTAAGGTTAGCAGTTACATTCACCTGGGCATTTATCGTCGGTGAAACAAATAACGCTGTTATTGACAGGGCAGTGAAAAGATTATAAATTTTTCTCATGGTTAAAAACCTTTATTATTTTCCGCTATACAAATATCAGACGGAAAAAAAACGAAAAAAGTTTGCTTTCTTAACAAAAATCTACTCAAAAATAGGCTTTTTACAAATGTCTAACAATACATTTTTATCCTCACCAGACTTTATTAAAATTGTACATTTGCGCTTCGTTTCACTCTATGGCATCCAAAAAGAAATCTAAGAAAGTCAGCCCCTCCGCTCCTCTCATTGCCGAAATGTCTCCTGGTCGAAAAAAGGAGATCCGCTTAGGAACGGGTATTCTCTTTCTTTTATTGGGTGCTTTCACCTGTTTTTCCATTATAAGTTACTTTTTCACCTGGGATACCGACCAGGATAAACTACTGACAAATAACAGTTTTATCGATTTCCTCTTCCAGTCCAAGGACCCGGTGGCCAACTGGGGCGGGCGCATGGGAGCAGGAGTATCGCATTTGCTGGTTTACAGGGGGGTAGGTATAGCTGCATTAGCTATCGCGGTGTGGATCAGTTCTATAGGCATCAGTATTTTATACAAAAAGAGGGCGATCCCTGTGCTACGCTACCTGCGTTGGCTATCCATCATCCTGCTCATCACCGGGCCCATCCTGGAATACCTGATGCCGGACTCGGCCTTTCCGTTCGGCGGCGCCTGGGGCAAGTCGGCTATTACGTATATGGGTGGCTTTATGGGCTCAGGTGGTACCGGCCTGCTGCTTTTTGCCATTGCCTGCTTCTTCATTTTCGTGGTATTTGCCCTGGATATTTCTCCATTGCTCCGCCGGGCTAAGCGTACGGCACAGAGTGTAGCCGCTGCAATGACGCCTACTCCTGTTGCTATTACTGAAACAGAACAGGGGGAAATAAAGGAAGGGAAAAGACCTGACGAGCACAGACCACTGGCAGTAATAGATGAAGACGAAGCACAGGCTCTTGAAATGTCTGTAGCTGAACATGAATCAAATGCAACTCCCTATGCTTCTGCAAATAGCCTGAGTGAAGAAGAAGAGGAAGATGAAGTAATTGTAGACGAAGAGGAGGAGGAATACGAAGGCGAAGAAACAGAAGAACAGGAAGTTGAAGAAGAAGAGGCTGAAGATGAAACAGAACTTTCTTTTGAGGTAGTGAGCAACAAGGACGAAACACCTGTATTAAAAAATGGTGCTCACATCAGCATTGAGGATAAGGAGCCTTATGCTCCTGAACTGGACTTGCCAAGCTATAAGTTCCCTACGCTTGATCTCTTAGAAGACCGAAGCCAGGAAACAGTAACGCTTGATAAAGAAGAGCTGGAAAAGAATAAGAACCAGATCATTCAAACACTGAAAAGTTTCGGTATTGAAATTCAACGCATCAGTGCAACAGTTGGCCCTACAGTTACACTGTATGAGATCGTTCCGGCTGAAGGGGTGCGTATCTCTAAGATCCGCAACCTGGAAGATGATATCGCATTGAATCTTGCGGCCTTAGGCATCCGTATTATTGCACCTATTCCCGGTCGCGGCACCATTGGTATAGAAGTACCAAACGCTAATAAGCAGATCGTGTCTATGCGCGCCCTGCTTGCCAGCGATAAGTTTGTCAATTCAAAGATGAGCTTGCCTATCGCACTGGGTAAGAAGATCGATAATGAAAACTACATCGTCGACCTTGCTACCATGCCGCACTTGCTGATGGCGGGTGCTACAGGCCAGGGTAAATCAGTTGGTATCAATGCTATACTTGTTTCATTGCTTTATAAGAAGCATCCATCACAACTGAAGTTCGTGATGGTCGATCCGAAGAAGGTAGAACTTTCTATCTACCGCACTATCGAGAAACACTTCCTGGCCAAACTTCCTAACGAAGAGGAGGCGATCATCACCGACACCAAGAAGGTAATCTATACACTTAATGCGCTCTGCATTGAAATGGACAACCGTTATGAGCTTCTGAAAGAGGCAGGTGCGCGTAACATAAAAGAATACAACGATAAATTCATTGCCCGCAGGCTCAATCCTGAGCACGGACATAAATACCTGCCTTTCATCGTATTGGTTGTAGATGAGTTCGCCGATCTCATCATGACTGCGGGTAAGGAAGTGGAAGTTCCCATTGCTCGTCTTGCTCAGTTAGCACGCGCAGTGGGTATACACCTGATCATTGCTACCCAGCGTCCTTCAGTGAATGTGATTACAGGTACGATCAAAGCCAACTTCCCGGCGCGTATCGCTTTTAAGGTATCCGCTAAGGTCGATTCACGCACCATCCTGGATGCGGGAGGTGCAGAGCAACTGATAGGCCGTGGCGACATGCTGGTTTCTCATGGCAGCGAGCTGCTTCGTTTGCAGTGCGCTTTCGTAGATACTCCTGAAGTTGAGAACGTGGTAGAGTTCATCGGTGCGCAACGCGGTTATCCATCTGCATTCGAACTTCCTGAATATGAAGGCGACGAAGAGGACAATAAGACAGTTGACCTGACAGAACGTGACGACCTCTTTGAAGACTGCGCCAAGTTCGTTGTTACCAACCAGTCTGGCTCTACTTCTATGCTCCAGCGCAGGTTTAACCTTGGTTACAATCGCGCAGGTCGCATTATGGACCAGCTGGAAGCGGCAGGCATTGTGGGTCCGGCGCGCGGATCTAAGCCAAGGGATGTCATATTTAAGTCAATAATGGACTTG
>CAMPKR010000293.1 GCA_946887345.1 uncultured Bacteroidota bacterium
ATACAGAACAATTAAAAAAGAAGTATAAAAGTAAAGACGGCGTAACAGAATCCTTCCGCCTTAAGGTTTTTAATGAGCATTTGCATAGTCTTAAAAGCCGCCTTAATATTAAATTGGCGGATATCGTAAAAGATACGCAAGTCGATGTTCTTATGACCAAAGAGCTTGAATTGAAGTATAATCAATATATTGATGACTTTCTCAAGCGGGATTTCAATGTATAGGGTTAACTGACTATAATTTTTAAAATTGGGAACGCATTGCGTTCCTTTTTTTGGATCGGAGCTAGACATGAGGCTGCGTTACACTTATCCGCGCTGCTTTGAGAATTACCCCTAGCGGAGAGAAATTTAGTGGCCTCGTCAGGAATCGAACCTGAATCTGGAGCTTCGGAAACTCTTATACTATCCATTGTACTACGAGGCCATCAACATAAAATTACTTATACTTTCACCAAAAAAGGCAACCTTAGATGGTTGCCTTTGTAGCACGTACGGGAGTCGAACCCGTCATTCCTCCGTGAAAGGGAGGCGTCTTAGCCGATTGACCAACGCGCCATCTCATTTTTTGAGACTGCAAAGATAAGGAGGCTTTCTATTACCTCAAAATCTTTTTCTTATTTTTTTAAGCTTGAACCATCGCATTAATAATGCCCGTAAACTCTTCAGCCATAAGTGACGCACCGCCTACCAGGCCTCCATCTACGTCGGGGCAGCCGAAAAGTTCTGCTGCATTTGAAGCCTTCACGCTTCCTCCATACAGTATGCTCATATTGTCAGCTACTTCACCGCCATATTTACCTGCAACTACGCTGCGTATATGGGCATGCATTTCCTGTGCCTGTTCAGCAGATGCAGTGCGTCCCGTACCGATTGCCCATATTGGTTCATAAGCTATAGTTATATTTTCCAGTTGATCAGGTGTGTAATGAAACAGGCCTTCCTTTATCTGGTTTTCTACATATGCGTTTTGTTCTTCTGCATCCCGTATACTTAATGGTTCGCCGCAGCAGAAAATTACCTGCATCTCATTAGCCAATGCTATATCACTCTTCTTTACAAGGGTAGCGTTGTCTTCCTTATAATATTCACGGCGCTCAGAGTGACCTATAATAACATAAGCAGCTCCTGCATCTTTTACCATAGCAGCAGATATTTCCCCGGTATATGCCCCCGATTTCTCGGTGGCGCAATTCTGTGCAGACACATAGATATGTTCATGGCCATTCAGTTGGCTTGCCGTTTGTGTCAGTTGTACGAAGGGTGGCGCTATCACTACTCGCCTGCTGTCTGAAAGCTGGGGTAGGGTGCTCAGTAAATTATCTACAAGTGTTTTTCCTTCACTCAGCAGCATATTCATTTTCCAGTTAGCTGCTACAATTTTTTTACGCATGTTTTATTATTCAAAAAGTCAAAAGTCAAAAAAAAGAGGATTTAAGATTTAGAAGCGAATATGTGGCGCTGTTCAGCCGTCTTTTCAAATATGTGACGGAAGATGTTCTTCTCTCCTTCACTTAATTCTGTGTTTCTTCTACTCGTCATCCTGTTCGCTGTTTCTATAGCCCTGTCTATATCATAGGTGCTCATTCCTTCACTTCCTCCCCAGCAGAACGAGGGTATGAATTTTTCGGGGAAGCCGCTACCGAAGATGTTGCATGACATGCCCACTACGGTACCTGTATTAAAGCTTGTATTGATGGCACACTTGGAATGGTCACCCATAAACAGGCCGCAGAAGGTTAATCCTGTGGTCACCGCCTTGTTTGTGTGTTCGTTCCATATCTTCACCTCGTCGTAGTTATTCTTCAGGTTAGAGCAGTTCGTATCCGCACCCAGGTTGCACCATTCTCCTATCACCGCATTTCCGAGGTAGCCGTCGTGTGCTTTGTTGCTATTGGCAAAGAACACCACATTGTTTATCTCTCCACCTGCCTTGCAGCCGGGACCTATGGTGGTACCTGCATAGAGCTTAGCACCCATTTTAACAACGGCGTCCTCGCATATCGCCAGTGGTCCTCTCATCATACTTCCCTCCATTACTTCAGCATGTTTGCCAATATATACAGGGCCATTCTTTGCATTAATGATACAGCCCGGGTATATGTTAGCTCCTTCTTCTACAAAAATATTCTCTGCGCCGTTCACGATAATATTATCGGGTAGGGCAGCGCTCGTTCGGCCTTTTGTGATCAGTTGAAAATCTTCTTCTATGGCAAGCGCATTCTTTGAGAAAATATCCCACAGTTTTCTCAGCTTACTTACATTGCCCTCGTATAGAATTTCTTTTAAATCCGCGGTGGCCCGCTCCAGCTCTTCAAATACTATAGTATCGTCGGTATATGCGGCTATAAGAATGTCGCCCTGCACGAGTTTTTCCCCACTGTGTAGTTTAGCTATGGCTTTTACCAGTTCGGCTGTGCCAAATACGCTTCCATTTATGTAGATGGTGGCGACATTCGGCTCTATGCCAAACACATGTTCCAGTATATTTGGCAGATGATTGCTGGTATAGGCCGTTTGTAAGTAGCTCTCGGTAAGCGTTTCAGTTTTGCTGCGTAGCAAATGCTCCCAGCGCTCACGCATGTTGTAGATGCCACAACGTATATCGGCTACCGCTCTCGTGTGCGTGAACGGCAATAAACTATTCCGGCTGTTGTCGTCAAAGAGGATATAACTCATGATCTTATTGGGAAACGTTTACACCCTTTCGTAGTACCTGGCCAGGCCGAGGGATAAGAGTAACAAAAATCCCGACAAAAGTCGGGATTTATCGTGCATAATGCAAGTATGTTGCAGCTGTTGCTTAGCTCTTCTTTTCGTAGCGCTTCTTGAACTTTTCGATACGACCCGCAGTATCAACGAATACTGACTTACCGGTATAGAAAGGGTGAGAAGTATTAGAGATTTCCACTTTCACCACAGGGTACTCATTACCATCTTCCCACATCATTGTTTCCTTTGACGGAGCTGTAGAACGGGTAAGGAACGAATGTTCGTTAGACATGTCCTTGAATATCACTAAACGGTAGCTTTGCGGATGAATTTCTTTTTTCATGTTTATGCCTTTATGCATGGATTTGGCCATGCGTTAAAAATAAGGTTGCAAAGGTACAAATAATATGCTTCTGAAGCAAAATAAATCTATTATATTATTTGATTTGCCATGTATTAGTTTGTTTTCTCTTTTTTGCTCGCTTTCAGCATCTTTTTCAGGTCTCCCTCCGCTTCTTCAGCGTTGTTGTATTTGCCCAAAACCTTACCATTCATCACCAGGAAAGCCTGTGGTACAAATTGCACACCATATTCAGCTGCTGTTTTCGACTGCCAGCCGCCCAAGTCGCTCATATGGTACTGCCAGTTCAGGCTATCTTTAGCTATGGCTGCTACCCATTTGTCTTTACTCTCGTCCAGCGAAACGCTAAGGATCGTGAAGCCTTTTTTGGCTTCCTTATACTTGTTGTCCTTATACTCATGATATAGCTTCACCAGCCTTGGGTTGGCCATACGGCAG
>CAMPKR010000294.1 GCA_946887345.1 uncultured Bacteroidota bacterium
AAGGGCGCTTGATTTTGCTAGCAAAAGGTACGAACTAGGTCTTATTAATACCGTGGAATACCTCGTAACCCAAAACACTGCTAACACTTCAGCGCGAAATTTTGCCAGTGCCAAATATGACCTGATATTTAAATTAAAGGTGATCGATTACTATCTTGGGAAAGAATTGAAACTGTAAAATGGAAATTAGCATACTGAGGGAAGTTTTATTGGAGGCTATTAAGGAGGCGGGCTTTATCATGCAGACATATTTCCAGGGTCAGTTTGTGATTGAAAGCAAGGAAGGCATTAATAACCTTGTTACAGAAGTAGATAGACTATCTGAAGATAAGATCATTTCTATAATCAAAAAGCACTGTCCTGATCATTCTATCATCAGCGAAGAGTCGGGTGAGGAAAAGCAAGATTCACCTTACCAGTGGATCATCGATCCCATAGACGGTACTGTTAATTTCGCTCATGGTATTCCTATTTGCTGTGTGAGCATTGCGCTCAAAAAAGATAAGAATCTGATTCTCGGAGCAGTATACAATCCTATGATGAATGAGCTGTTCTTTGCTGAAAGAGGAAAAGGGGCTACATTAAACGGGATGCCTATATCGGTATCTAGAAAATCCGATTTTCGCAAGGCCTGTCTTGTTACAGGATTCCCATACAAATGGCCCGATCTTAGAGAACATCCCATAAAAGTCTTTGAACGTTTTGTGCTGGAGGGCTTACCCGTCAGAAGGCTTGGCTCTGCTGCCATAGATCTTTGCTGGGTGGCCTGTGGCCGCTTTGACGGTTTCTGGGAGTATAATCTCAGTTCATGGGATGTAGCAGCCGGATACCTGCTGGTAGAAGAAGCAGGTGGGAGGATTACTAATTTTGAAGGCGAGCCATACAGTGTTTTCGATAAGCAAACCCTGGCTACCAACGGCCACATACATGAAGAGATGCTGCGCCTGATTAAAAACAAGGAATAAAGATGGAAGACGGACAACGTACGGAAATATCCTCGCTTGGGGAGTTTGGATTAATTGACCACCTCACAAAAAATAACGAAACCACCCAGGCGGGCACTATACTGAGTGTGGGCGACGATGCCGCTGTAATAGATAATTTTGGCAAACAGACGGTAATTACCACAGATATGCTGGTGGAAGGTGTGCATTTCGACCTCATGTACATGCCGCTGAAACATCTAGGTTACAAATCAGTAGTGGTGAACCTCTCGGATGTGTATGCCATGAATGCAACGCCAACTCACATAACGCTCTCACTGGCTATTTCTAACCGCTTTTCGGTAGAAGCGCTTGATGAGTTTTATGAAGGTGTTTATGCCGCCTGTGAAAAATACAATGTAGACCTTGTTGGCGGTGATACTACAAGTTCGCTAAAGGGACTTGTGATAAGTGTGACTGCCATAGGGGAGGTGATAGCAGACAGGTTTGTTACACGCAAAGGTGCAGGCAAAGGAGACCTGATCTGTGTTTCCGGCGACCTGGGAGCGGCTTACCTGGGGCTCCAGCTCCTTGAGCGGGAAAAGCGTATTTACCTTGAAAGTCCCGGTGTACAACCCGACCTTGGAGATAAAGCTTATATCGTTGGCCGGATATTAAAGCCTGAAGCCCGAGTGAACATTGTAGATTGGTTGCGCGACAATGAAATAACGCCTACAGCCATGATAGATGTGAGCGACGGGTTAAGCTCAGAGGTAATGCATATATGCAGGCAAAGCAGTCTTGGAGCCGTGATCCACGAGGATAAGATACCCATGCATACCGAAATGAGGGAGATGGCCTATGAGTTCAAGCTTGATCCGACAACCTGTGCTCTTAATGGCGGCGAGGATTATGAGCTATTATTTACCATAAAGCAGGAAGACTACGACAAGATCACCCAAAGTGAACAGATAAGCGTGGTTGGCTACATGACCGACCAGGCAGAGGGCATCCACCTAATTACCCGCCAAGGGAACAAACATCCGTTGCAGGCGCAAGGTTGGAACGCTTTTTGAGGTTAAAAATATATCGGCCTATATATTTCGTCAGGAATTTTTGTATTTTACGCATAAATTATTGAAACGCATGAAGTTTTGGAAGCATACGTTTATAGCTCTATCGGTGTTCCTGGGAGCAGCTACCACGGTTGTTTATACATCTTGTGAAAAAGATGGCTGCCTGGAACTGAAATGCGAGAACGGTGGCGCCTGTACTGATGGATTTTGCCGCTGCCCGTCTGAATATGAAGGTGCCACCTGCACAGAGAAAATTGTGAAAAAGTTTGTGGGAACCTATTACGGTGAAACCCGTTGCGTGGAGGATACCACAGAATTCCCAAGGGTAATAGACACTGTAGATGTGTTCCTGACCGATTCAGTAACGCTGGCGCTTGTACAGCACAGTCACATAACTGATACTTTCTATGGTACGGCCGGGCGTAAGGATACGGACCTGGGTGTTACTATCAGCGACATGACTATTACCGACAAGTATGTAGGTGGTAGTCTTTTTAAAGTAACCGCTAAGCTGGACGAAGGTAAAACACGCCTCACAGTGTACATGCAGGAAACAGACACTGCAAGCACTATAAAGACGGATTGCAATTTCCTGGGTTTCAAATAACAGAAAAATGCTTTTGAAAGCCGGGCTACTAGTCCGGCTTTTTTATGCTTAGTCCAAAATCAGTAGATTTGCCAGATGTCCATTAGTGTTGCTTCACTTACCAAGATATACGGTGTTCAGAAAGCTGTAGACAATATTTCCTTTGAGCTAAAAAAGGGCGAAATAGTTGGTTTTCTCGGTCCTAACGGTGCGGGAAAATCTACAACCATGAAGATGGTCACCGGCTACATTCCACCTACCGCCGGCACAGCGTCTGTTTGTGGTTTTGATATTCAGAAGGACCCTATGGAGGTTCGCAAAAGGGTAGGCTACCTTCCAGAAGCCAATCCGCTATACTACGACATGTACGTACGTGAATATCTCGGTTTCACAGCCAGCATTCACAGGCTCGGTAAGGGTGCTAAAGATAGGATAGAGGAAATGATCTCATTGACTGGTCTTGGAAAAGAAGCACACAAGAAAATAGGAATGCTTTCAAAAGGATATAAACAACGCGTAGGCCTTGCCCAGGCTATGTTGCATGATCCCGAAGTGCTAATACTTGATGAGCCTACGTCAGGCCTGGACCCCAACCAGATACTTGAAATACGTGAGTTAATCCTTAAGATCGGCAGCCAGAAGACGGTACTTCTATCCACCCACATCATGCAGGAGGTTCAGGCTATGTGCAACAGGGTTATCATCATCAGCAGCGGCAAACTGGTGGCTGACGATTCTATAGAAAAGCTGAAACAACTAAATGCAGAAGCAGCATTATTAGTAAGCTTTGAAGGCGAGGTTAAAAAGCAATTGCTGGAAAAGATACCACACGTAACACGCCTCGAAAATGTTGATCCTAAACAATGGCGTTTAGTTACCGACAAGCCGGAGGAACTTCGCAAAGAGGTAATGCAATGGGCTTTGA
>CAMPKR010000295.1 GCA_946887345.1 uncultured Bacteroidota bacterium
TTTCCATATCTTCGCGCCGTCAAATAAAACAAATACCTTTTATGTCAAATCGCACCTTTACCATGATCAAGCCGGATGCAGTGCGCGCCGGTAATATTGGTAATATCCTGCAAATGATCAATGCTGCAGGTTTCCGTATCGTAGCCATGAAGTACACTAAGATCAGCCTGGAACAAGCGGGCAAGTTCTATGAAGTGCACAATGAGCGCCCTTTCTACGGTGAACTGACTGAGTTCATGAGCAGCGGGCCAATAGTAGCAGCTATACTTGAAAAAGATAACGCTGTAGCTGATTTCCGTACCCTGATAGGTGCTACCAACCCTGCACAGGCTGAAGAAGGTACTATCCGTAAAAAATATGCTACCTCAATAGGGGAGAATGCCGTACATGGTTCTGACTCTGATGAGAATGCCAAAATAGAAGGAGATTTCTTCTTTAATGGCCTGGAAAGGTTTTGATTCTACAGAATAAAATTGTGAAGCTCGTCTCTGGAAATTGTGACGGGCTTTATTTTAACTATTCACCACATCCTTAACGGTAACATTTTTGTTCCGCAGGTCAATGCCGCCTTCCAGTATAGATTTAAGATTCGTGAGGTAAAAGGTCCAGCCCACCTGGCACTCCAGGTTATAGTGTGCTTTACCGTAGTCGTCGGTCGGAATATCTTCCTGCGTCAGCGTGATCAGCGTCTGGTCGTCACCGTTGGTAAGGTCAACAGTAACAACGGCACCACCGGTAAACGAGAACTTGATGCGGTCGACACCGTTGGCCTCTATCACCTTTCCTTTTTCTACCACAGTATCGGCATAGCCGTGCCAGAGCCACTCGTAAGAATCTCCGGCATAGATCTGGCTGTTTTTATTCCTGAGGTCACCATTAGACACACGGAAAAGCGCATCTCTCAAAAACCAGCTTTCAAGATTTGCGGGTATTGTCCAGTGCCTGTAAACCACTAGTTTAGGAGCTTTAATACTGATTCGCCGTGTAAATCTGCTCCAGTCGTGCTGAGTCATATAAGTTGGTTTGAAAGTAGGGTAGCTTGGCACAAGGCCCCCTGCTACCCAATCAGTTTGCTTTAGTCAAGGTCACAGTCCCAGGTCTGGCCCAGCACTGAGGTAGATTTCGTATTGCATTGGTCTTCCGCTTCAGAACGGCTCATTTTGCCCAATTCCTGGCTTGAAACAACGTTGCCGTTCCATGTACAGGTACATGTATAATTCTTCTCGCACGAGGTAAATGCGAAGCTCATCCCTAGTGCCGCTATTGCAATGATCAGTTTTTTCATTATGATTTGTTTTTATCCCGTAGGGAAAGTTTTAAAAACCGTTCCAACGTTAGTTGAGGTCGCAATCCCAGGTTTGTCCCACAACGGTTGTTTCCTTGAGATCACAATCAGTTTTAGCATCTTTTTTAGACTTATCGTCGCTGGTTTGGTGGTATACTTCCGCTCCATTGAAAGTGCAGGTGCAGGTATAGTCCCCGTGGCATGAAGTAATAGTCATGGCTACTACCAGTGCTATTACGATTGTTGTTATTTTTTTCATAGTTATAATTCGATTATTTCTGATAGGTACGAAAAAACTGTGCCTTCTGTCTTTTCACGGTCGCAACACGTGGGCAAGCCACTGTCCGGCAATTAGGAGCTGTGCATCATGGAGGTAAAACACATGGTAATTAAAAATCTATAAATAAAATTATCCCCGTTTTGAAGTTTTGGAATATTTTTTGATAATTCGGCCCTCTTATCTATATTTGCAGTCCCTTTGCCGGGAGCTAGCTGTGCGCACACTATTATTATTGAAAGATTTTCGTTAAAAACAGATCTGAACCTATACTACAGGGCCTCCCTGGGGTATGGGGTTTCTTTGTTTGCAAAAAAGGAGTTTTAAATATATTATGGCAATACCACAAAAAAAGACCACAACAGGCCGCGTAAACTTCGGAAAGATCCATGATGTGGCTGATACACCTGACTTGTTAGGTATTCAGTTGCAGTCATTCCAGGACTTCTTCCAACTGGAAACCACTCCGGACAAACGTAACATCGAAGGCCTTTTCCGTGTATTCAAAGAAAATTTCCCGATCACCGATACGAGGAACATTTTCGTACTTGAATTCCTGGACTATTTCATCGATCCACCGCGTTACACCATAGATGAGTGTATGGAGCGTGGACTTACTTACTCAGTTCCGCTGAAGGCAAAACTCCGCCTGAGCTGTAATGATGAAGAGCACGTGGATTTTGAAACTATCGTGCAGGATGTGTTCCTGGGCAACATCCCATACATGACTCCCCGCGGTACTTTCGTTATCAATGGCGCTGAACGTGTAGTGGTTTCGCAACTGCACCGTTCTCCCGGCGTATTCTTTGGTCAGAGCGTTCACCCGAACGGTACCAAGATATACAGCGCCCGCGTGATACCTTTCAAAGGTGCATGGATGGAGTTCGCAACCGATATCAACAACGTGATGTATGCTTACATCGATCGTAAGAAGAAGTTCCCTGTAACTACACTTCTGCGTTCTATAGGCTACGAAACAGATAAAGACATCCTGGAACTCTTCGGTATGGCCGATGAGGTAAAGGTGGAAAAGAAAGCACTGAAGGCCAATTTAGGTCGTCGCCTTGCAGCCCGCGTACTGCGCAGCTGGACGGAAGACTTCGTAGATGAGGACACCGGTGAAGTGGTTACCATTGAGCGTAATGAAGTGGTTCTGGACCGCGACAATGTGCTGGATGAAGAAAATGCAGCAATGATAGAAGAGATGGGTATCCAAACTGTATTCCTGCAGAAGGAAGAGGTGAGCGGTGACTTCTCTATCATCTATAACACGCTGAACAAGGATACATCAAACTCGGAACTGGAAGCGGTACAACATATCTATCGCCAGCTCCGTGGTTCGGATGCGCCGGATGATGAAACAGCACGTGGCATCATTGAGAAACTGTTCTTCAGCGACAAGCGTTATGACCTGGGTGAAGTTGGCCGTTATAAGATCAACCGCAAGCTGGGTCTTGATATCAACCTGGATACGAAAGTACTCAGCAAGGAAGATATCATCTCCATCATTAAATATCTCGTACGCCTTACCAATGGTAAAGCGGAAATAGACGATATAGATCACCTGAGCAACCGTCGTGTGCGCACTGTGGGTGAGCAATTGTTTGCTCAGTTCGGAGTTGGTCTTGCACGTATGGCACGTACTATACGTGAGCGTATGAATGTGCGCGATAATGAAGTATTTACGCCGATCGACCTGATCAACGCGCGTACACTGTCTTCGGTTATCAATTCATTCTTCGGTACTTCACAGCTGTCACAGTTCCTTGATCAGACGAACCCGCTGTCTGAGATCACGCACAAGCGTCGTATCTCTGCGCTCGGTCCGGGTGGTCTGAGCCGTGAGCGTGCAGGCTTCGAAGTTCGTGACGTACACTACAGCCACTACGGCCGCCTGTGTACTATCGAAACTCCGGAAGGTCCGAACATCGGTCTTATATCTA
>CAMPKR010000296.1 GCA_946887345.1 uncultured Bacteroidota bacterium
AGGCTTTTTGGCGTTCTAGTAAAGTTACGATGAAAGGTTTATGGAAAGCAAATTTGGAGTGTGCTATGTGGGAAAGTTTCTTTTTGTGGTGGTTTGATTTGCTGATGGGATATCAGCATCTTATCCACAAAACTAGCATACCAATTAATACTGTTTAGAAATTTGTAAAACTGTCAGCCTGAGCGCCAGTCGAAGGCTTGCTGAGGTTAACCGATAATGTACAATAGAGCTGTGATCCATAACTATTACGTTTATATACTGAAATGCAAAGATGAAACCTTTTATACAGGTGTAACCAATGACTTGGAGCGTAGACTTATAGAACACAATACAGGTGCGATTCCCAACTGCTATACATATAACAAGAGGCCGCTGGAGCTTATGTATTTTGAGCATAGTTCCAGCATTCACGCCGCTATCAACAGGGAAAAGCAAATAAAGGGCTGGTCGAGAAAGAAGAAATATGCATTGATATTGGAAAACATGGATAAGCTTAAAGAGTTTTCTGTTTGCATGAACAAAAGCAGTTCGAAGAGACTGCGCCTGAAGTAGTATCGCCCGAATCTTACTTCAGCTTAGGGACAGCTCTCAACAGGCCTTCGACTAGCGCTCAGGCTGACAGTTTTATTTTTTGAGTGGGGTGGTTCGCTCTTCAACCAGGGCGCTATCCCTCAACAGGCCTTCGCCCTTCGACTACGCTCAGGATGACAGCTCAGGATGACAGATTTATTGAGTCATTGAGCGATTCAGTCATTGAGAATTAATAATTGTATTTCTCCTTCCAGCAATTTTTTAAATATTCTCTTTGCCTTGCCTCACTTGCATTATTTCCCGGATCGTAGAGTTTAGTGCCTGCTATCTTTTCCGGCAGAAATTCCTGGTCTACAAAGTTGCCGGGGAAGTCGTGCGCATATTGGTAGCCCTTGCCGTAGTCCATCTTTTTCATCAGTCCTGTGGGTGCATTGCGTATGGGTAGCGGCACGGGCAGATCACCTGTTTTGCCAACAAGACTCTGCGCGTGATTAATCGCCATATAGGCTGCATTGCTTTTGGGCGACGAAGCCAGGTAAGTAGCACACTGCGAGAGTATGATGCGAGATTCAGGCCAGCCCACCATCTGCACCGCCTGGAAGGTGGTAGTAGCCAGCAGCAGGGCATTAGGGTTGGCATTGCCTATATCTTCACTGGCCAGTATCAGCATTCTTCTCGCTATAAACTTGGGGTCCTCCCCACCCTCTATCATCCTTGCCATCCAGTACACAGCCGCATTAGGGTCGCTCCCCCTCATGGATTTAATGAAGGCAGAAATAATATCGTAGTGCTGCTCGCCGGCTTTATCATACAGCGCCATTTTGTTTTGCACCACGTCTACTACTATATCATTGGTTATCTCGTGCTCCCCTTCTTTCAGAGATGAGGCAGTCAGCTCCAGCAGGTTCAGCAGCTTGCGCGCATCTCCGCCGCTTAGCTGCAGCAGGGCTTCCCACTCCTTCATCTGTACCTTTCTTTCCTGCAGCCATTCATCTTTCTCCAGTGCCTGCTCTACCAGCGCTACCAGGTGGTCTTCGGTAAGTGGCTTGAGCACATATACCTGGCACCTGCTCAGCAAGGCACCAATCACTTCAAAGCTCGGGTTCTCCGTAGTAGCTCCTATCAGTGTTATGATGCCTTTTTCCACTGCGCCGAGCAGGCTGTCCTGCTGCGCTTTATTAAAGCGGTGTATTTCATCAATAAAGAGGAGCGCATGCCCCGCCATTCTCGCTTGCTCTATTACCGCCCGTACTTCTTTTACCCCGCTATCTATAGCGCTCAGGGTAAAGAAGGGCATATCCAGGCTTTTGGCTATTATCTGTGCCAGCGTCGTCTTCCCCACTCCCGGCGGCCCCCAGAATAGTATCGAATGTGCTTTTTTGTTCTGTATCATCTGCTCCAGCACTTTTCCTGAACCCACCAGGTGCTCCTGTCCTATAAATTCACTTAGACTTTGTGGCCTCATCCTCTCCGCCAGGGGTATGTTCTTATTGTTTGCCATATTTTAAGATTCTCTTTTATTGCTTTTGCCTAATTTTAGTGGCTTTTTGCACGCTATTTGCTTTCAGTTTGTATGCTTTTTTGAACTTTTTTGATACTTTTTTGCAAAGAAATTATCCACATTTTTAAATAGACAGCATTTTATGCTACGCAAATTAATCACCATTTTCTGCCTTTTACTCAGTGTGGATATCTCCGCCCAGTCGCGCTACGAGCTTCAATACGACGAAAAGAAGATGCCACCAAAACCCGAAAAGTACACTGGTCAAGAGAATTACAAGTTCCCGGGCAACCCTTTGCCACCCTTTAAGGTTGTATCCCTGCCCTGGGTGGAGCTCTTCCTGGAGAAGGATCCGCAAGGCAAGCGCACAGAGCAAATACGAGAGGTTGTCCCCATGAAAACCTATACCAATAGCGATTTACCGGCCGACAAGAACGTCATCGTCATGCTGTTCAACCCCACCTGCGGACATTGCGAGGAGCAGACAGAGCTATTTGTAAAGAACCTGCATGCTTTTAAAAACACACAGCTGATGCTGGTAGCCGGACCCGCTATGGGCCCATACATGAACAATTTCGCGCAGAAATTTAACCTGAAGGACTATCCCCAGATATGGCTGGGGCTGGACTATGACAGCTTTATAGAGAAAGCATTTCTCTACTCTGCGCTGCCGCAGCTATGCATATACAATAAAGACAAGAAACTAATAAGGATGATGTCAGGCGGCACGCCGCTTGATTCTTTGAGACAATACATTCAATAAGGCTCTGAAAACCTTTACAGGGAAGATAAAAAAAGTGCAGTTAGTTAACTAACTGCACTTTCTGTTTTAACGTAATCACGTATTTTACGGATATAGTCAAAATAACCTCTTTCCATCCGTACCCAGAAAACGGAGAACAGCAAAAGGCTTAAACCTAATAACGTGTAAGTATAAGACGCGTATTCAGTTTTTCCGAAGAAGAAGAACAGTATAGATCCGATGAGCATGAACAAGCAGAAAATAAGTATCAGCATTGGTCCGCCTGAATCTATTTTACGCATTTTAGAACTGATAACGATCTTGGTCTTTTCTCCTTCACCTTCCAACTCGATATGAGTTATGGGCAAAGTCTTGATGTTTGTTTCTTGTTCTGCATGTGGTATGATCCTAAGAACACGATCTTTTTCGAAAATCTCGAAGTCGAGATTGTGTATCCTCACATGCTTTCCGAGTAGGCTGTGTTTGATATCTTCTGCTGATTTAGCAGAGGCATACCTGTAAGTTCTGGTGAAAAACATAGGCAACGCATTTAGGTTAAAGAACAATTATTACATTAAAGTTAAAAACAAACTTTCACAAATCAAATACGTCCCGACCTTGAAAATTTTGAATTTAGCTTCAATATAATAGACGTAAAATAAGGGATTAAGGTTGGACAAAGTGCCCGAAGCCGCACTGACATTAACAAATTTTATAGGGTCACCCT
>CAMPKR010000297.1 GCA_946887345.1 uncultured Bacteroidota bacterium
GCGATGAACTTCCTGCTGCAGCAAATGCGCGGCACTAAGAGCAATGAAGAGTTTTTGGCTACGATGAACAAATAATTTTGAAGAATTAGAAAGTGTTTCACGATAACAGGGATGGCCGCGTACGCGGCCATCCCTGTTATTACCTATGTAGCTCAGGTATTAAGAGCTATGATCTACCACTATCACCCATTGTCCTTGTATCTTCCTTATCAAAAGAGTATAAGCGCCTGACACATCGCCAATGTTCCGCACCAGCGACCATTTACCAATAATAAAATAATAGTCGTCAGATAGCCTTCTCATGCTTGTAATGGTTGAAGTGAGGCGACCCATATGTTCTACACTTGGATATCCTTTTTTATAACGCTCCAGCGTAGGCACATAACCATAAGTAGGTCCATTTTTGCCGATAAAAACAAGGCTATCGTTCTCCCAGTATCCTCGCATATAGCCCTCTATATTGCCTTTATTCCATTCTACCACCTGTTTTTCCAGCATTTGGCGAATGGCTGACTCATCGTTTTTGTCATCCTTGCAGGACTGCAGAACAAACCCGAAAACCAGAAGCAGAAGTGCGAATAATTTTTTCATATTACGTAAGCTACTATTTATTGGCATGAAAATAAAAAAAAGCAAGTAGGGGGACTTGCTTTGACTTTTCAACTCTTAAAAATAAGAGAGGCTTACAGGGGCTAGACTATTACCTGGTGAATCAAATCTGGCTTATGGTTATTTAACGGGATGTATAGCAAAGAAAATATAAAAAAACCGCGATGTTCTCCCTATTTGAGGAAAGTGCGGTTTCGACGGACGAAAGGCCTTTTTCATTGGAGGAGTGGAAATTGTGCATCTAAAAAACAATTCTATTTTATAAACTATCGATTAAAATAAGGGCAGGATACCGGGTTTGAATAATACTTCCTCCATTTGTTACCTTTGCGCCGTTATGGCAAATGAAAATAAACTGCAAAGTATTATCAGTCACTGTAAGGAGTATGGATTTATATTTCCTTCAAGCGAAATTTATGATGGCCTCGGTGCAGTATATGACTATGGACAATACGGCTCGGAATTGAAGAAAAATATCCGCGACTACTGGTGGAAGAGCATGACCCAAATGCATGAAAATATCGTTGGTATAGATGCAGCGATCTTTATGCACCCTACTACCTGGAAAGCCAGCGGACACGTTGATAACTTCAGTGACCCTATGATTGACAACAAGGACAGCAAAAAGCGCTACCGTGTTGATCACCTCATAGAGGCTCATGCTGAGACACTTCCGGAAGCAGATAGCACCGCCCTGCTTGCCAGGATGGATCAGCTCCTTGCGGCAGATGACTATTCCGGCCTGAAGACCTTGATAGAAGAAAACAAGATAAAATGCGCCGTTAGCAGCACGGTAAACTGGACCGATGTTCGCCAATTCAATCTTATGTTCTCCACCCAGCTGGGGTCGTTGGCAGACGAGGCCAGTGAAATATATCTTCGACCTGAAACGGCGCAAGGGATTTTCGTCAACTTCCTGAACGTTCAGAAAACCGGCCGGATGAAGATTCCTTTTGGTATTGCCCAGACAGGCAAGGCGTTTCGTAATGAGATAGTGGCACGTGGCTTTATATTCCGTATGCGTGAGTTTGAGCAAATGGAAATGCAGTTCTTTGTTCGCCCCGGCACACAGAAAGAATGGTATGAGTATTGGAAAGAAGCCCGGATGAAGTGGCACCTCAGCCTGGGCATCCCTACAGAGCGATACCGCTTCCACGACCACGTTAAGCTCGCCCACTACGCAGACGCTGCCTGTGATATAGAGTATGATTTCCCAATGGGCTTCAAAGAGGTGGAAGGTGTACACAGCCGTACCGACTTTGACCTGAAGAATCACCAGCAGTACAGTGGTAAAAAGCTGACCTATTTTGACACTGAACTGAACCAGCACTATATCCCTTATGTAGTGGAAACCTCTATCGGACTTGACCGTACGGTAATGATGATACTGAGCGAGGCTTACGAAGAACAAGACCTGAGCGAAGGGGACAAGCAGGACAGCAGGGTAGTGTTGAAATTCCCCGCGATGCTCGCACCCATCAAGCTGGCCGTTTTGCCCCTGACTAAAAAGGATGGCCTTCCGGAACTTGCCCGTGAGTTAATTGATCAATGCAAGCCGCACTTTAAATGTTTTTATGAAGAAAAAGATTCAATAGGCAAGCGCTACCGCAGACAAGATGCTATAGGCACTCCATTCTGTGTTACTGTTGATCATCAGACTAAAGAAGACGGCACGGTTACCATCCGTCACCGTGACAGTATGGAACAGGAGCGGGTGCCACTGGCAAGTATCAGGGGAATGATAACGGAGAAGATCAGGATGTTTTAAGTTTTTATATCAATAAATTAAGGTAAATTGCTATGACCGGAGGTTGTAGCAATTTTCATTTTATGCGGGTGTCTGAACAAAAAGACCTGGTGCAGAGTTTGCGGGCTGAATGGGGTCTGCAGCTTCCTGAGCTTGTCTCAGAAGAAGAAATATTGCAACAGCTCGAGCGGAAAGTGATAGAGTTGGCAGATAGAAACCCGGAATCTTTTTTTCAGCTAATGTATCGTTTGGACATCCCTGAACAAAAGGTAAAACTGGTGTTATTTGAGCCCGATGCTGCAGCACAGATAGCCGGACTAATATATAAACGCCAGCTACAAAAGATAGAAGTCCGCAAAATGTTCCACCGCCATGATGACGACATAGATGATGAGTTGAAATGGTAGGGCCTGCCTTTGGATATATTGTGTTAAGTTTGCATAAAACGTTGATGTAGTGAGAGGTATAATTTTCTTGTTTTTAATTTCAGCATGGTGTTTAACGGGTTGCAGAAAGAGACCTGACCCAGTCTCACCAACGATAGCTGATACCAGTGGCTCGGGGGCGGCTGATGGCCATCTTAAGATCGTTTTTGAGAACGTTGTCGGTTCTGTACCGCTCCAATTAGGTACCAGTGTTTATACAAATGCCGCTGGTAATACGTTTTCCGTCTCCACTTACAGGTACTATATCAGCAATATAAAACTCTGGCGTGCTGATAACACGTTTTATTCAGAGCCTGAAAGCTACCACTTGATAAATGAGGCCTTGTCCGCCAGCAAATCGTTTACTATTCATGACGTGCCCGGTGGAGATTATCAGCGTGTGAGTTTTATAATAGGTGTAGACTCTGCGCGCAACACAGCCGGTGCGCAAACAGGTGCCCTTGATCCTATGAATGGCATGTACTGGGATTGGAATACAGGTTATATAATGGCAAAGCTTGAGGGCAAATCACCACAATCTGCTGCCATCGACAGCGGAATTGTGTTTCATATGGGAGGTTTTGGCGGACAGTATAGTGTCTTGCGTACGGTCTCTCTCCAGCTTCCGCAGCTAGCCAATGTTACTGAAAACAAAACACCATCTATTCATATCAAATCAGACGTTTTAGAGTGGTTCCGCACACCGACAGTTATTGAT
>CAMPKR010000298.1 GCA_946887345.1 uncultured Bacteroidota bacterium
GGTTACTCTTTCTCTTGAAAAATTCTTTATAGGAATTAGTATATCGGCGACGGTAGGTGTGCTTGCGGGGTTTATCCCGGCACGCTCGGCTTCAAAGCTGGACCCTGTGGTTGCCATAAGATCGAATTAAAAATGGAAGACAAACGCATACTCATCTTAGACGACAAACGCATTGGCCACAAGCTGCAACGTATGGCCTTTGAAGTATGGGAACATAACAGCAATGAAAAGGCTGTAACACTTGTAGGTATACAGGGTGGTGGTCTTGTGGTGGCGGAAAACCTGGCTGAACGTTTGAGGACGATTTCAGGGATGGACGTGGAAGTAGTGAATATAAAAATGAACAAGCGCAATCCGCTTGCCGAAGACATAGTGCTGGAAAAGGACCTCAGCGGATGCTCGGTGATACTGGTGGATGATGTGGCTAATTCAGGCAAGACATTGCTTTACGCATTGAAGCCATTACTAAACTATGAGCTCAAGAAAATAATGATAGCTGTGCTGGTAGACAGGAAGCATAAGGAATTCCCGGTATCGCCGGATATAGTAGGACATAGTATAGCTACTACAATACAGGAGCACATACTGGTGGAAACGGAAGATAGTGATATAGTTGCGGCTTACCTTTCCTGAACCGGGATTTGGGGAGATTTAGGGATTGACAGGTGTTTGTTGGTGATGCTTGTAGGGTAAAGTTACCGACTTGTAGTTTTAAAACAGATCAATATTCAATTTACAATATTCAATAAAGGATGTCTTTTACATTAGTAATACATGGTGGCGCAGGGAATATTACTCCTGCAATGATGAGCGAGCAGCAAGAGGAGGAATATAATTTTGGGTTGAAGGCTGCACTGGATAGCGGTACTGAGGTTTTAAAAGGGGGAGGTTCTGCTGTAGATGCGGTGGTTGCCGCTATTATGACGCTGGAGGATAACCCGATCTTCAATGCAGGGCGTGGATCGGTGTTCACTAAAAAGGGGATCAATGAAATGGATGCCTGCATTATGGATGGTAAGGATCTTTCAGCCGGTGCGATAGCCGGTGTTCGCAACATTAAGAATCCTATAGTGCTGGCGAAGGAAGTGATGCTACATTCGGGGCACGTATTCCTGAGCGGGAGTGGTGCGGCTGAATTCGCGCTGAAGCAGGGTATAGAGATGGCTACCGATGAATATCTCTTCAACAAAATGCGCTATGAGCAATGGCTGGAGATAAGGGACAGTGATTTTTACCAACTTGATCATAAAGAAGATAATCTGAAAGGTACGGCGCCGAACCCTGATCATAAGTTTGGTACGGTGGGCGCGGTGGCTTGTGATAGCAATGGCAATCTCGCAGCAGGTACTTCTACAGGTGGCATGACCAACAAGAGATTCGGCAGGATAGGGGATAGCCCCGTGGTTGGTTCAGGTACCTATGCTAATAATTCCAGCTGTGCTATCTCTTGCACCGGACATGGCGAGTTTTTTCTTCGTGCCGTAGTGGCACATGATGTTTCCTGCCTGATGGAATATAAAGGACTATCGCTGCAGGAAGCCTGTGATGTAGTGGTGAAGGATAAGCTTGTGAGAATGGGCGGTGAAGGCGGACTGATAGCGGTGGATGCGAAAGGGAACTACGATTTCTGCTTTAATTCTGCGGGAATGTACAGGGGGATGAGGAATAGTGAGGGGAAAGAAAAGATAGCCTTCTACGGAAAATAATTCACTTATGAGCGTTGCGGATATTCTGAGCAAATATGCCCATCGCAGCTGGCCGATACCTGGTAAGAACTGGCAATGGTACCAGGAATGGAATGATGTGGTGTTCCTGCATGGCAGTGTTGACGCCATAGTTCTCAAAGAGCTTTTACCAGGTGACATTCAAGCGGACATTATCGATGGCAAGGCCTGGGTGTCTGTCGTGGTCTTCAAAATGGAGAAGGTCAGGCATAGATACTCGCCTTCGTTCCCACCCATTTCAGATTTTTACGAGATCAATATACGGACCTATGTTACAGATGGCAAACTGCCCGGTGTGTACTTCCTGAATATGGAAGGAAGTAAGCGTTTTTCAAGTTGGATAGCGAAGACCGTATCAGGCCTTCCTTATAGTTACAGCGGTATGGCCTGCGGGCAGGGAGCTTTCAGGTCGAAGAACATTGCTTATTCCTATCAATGCGGGAACGATCACCACAGGGTTAGTTTGAGCAACTGGCTTACGGAGAGATATGCCGTCTATTTTGATAAGGATGGAAAACTATACCGCTACCAGGTACATCATGATATGTGGCCCTTGCAAGAAGTTGCTGTTAATGAACTAAAGATAAATTATCCGTTGCTGGAGAAACTGAACTGGAAGCCGGAACTGGCCCATTATTCACGCGGTGTAAAAGTGTTGACGTTCCCGGCTGAGCGGTTATAGCCTGTTAGGTTCATACTTCACACCCTTAAAATACGCAACATCTTCTTTCAGCTTTTTCATCTTTATCTGTTCACGTATTTTCGCAATGGCCGAAGTTACAGGAGAGAGAACGAAGATAGCAACGATCAAAAGGTTCTTGAACTGCTTTACACGCCCTTGCCGTTCGGGTGCCCCGGGGCCGCCTTTAGCTGCTATATATTTAGACCATTTACGGAAGTTGGTGATGCCTGTTTGTTCCAGTAGCACAAGGCCTGTTTTGATATTTACGGCGCCTGCTTTCAGAAGTTCGCTATTCAGATCGTTCAGTGTACCGCGGCTAAGGTTACGGTAGATGAGCTCACCATAGTTTTGAGCAGCTTGTATGTCGCTCTCCTGCACACCGGCGTCGGGTAGCCAGCCTTTCTTTTCCTTTTGTCCGCTCATTTGCCAGCGTATCACAGTGAGCGTAGAAATGATATTTGTGTTGTTGTCTACAAGAGCAATGTTACCTACGAGGTTAGCATTTTGTTTCAGGAGATATTCTTTGACGCGCTCCTGGGCATGCAGCCACATATTGCGGGCACCGATAACGGTAAGGACATTTTTATTCTGCAGCACTTTTGCAGAAGGGCTTTGCAGGAAAGCTGTAATAGGCTGTGACGGATTCAGGAACCAGGGCTGATGACCGAAAATGACCAGGTCGTAGTCGGCATTCACTATCTCATCGGGTAAGGGCTTGACAGGGGGCGGAGTGTGCATTACCGTTTCGGGCATGGCATCGAAGAACACATTCACATTCCAGGGGAAAGGGATAGGTGTTACCGGCTCAATAGCAGCATAGGTAAGATCTACCTTATCCTTGATGTTCAGCAGTATGTTATCTATTATATGGCGAAGCTGCCCCGTCTGGCTGTAGTAAAGAACGAGTATGCGCGGCTTCCTGTTCAAAAAGCTGGTAATTAAACTACAGTGAGATAAATGTATGCGTAAGAGAAGCGGGCACTTTCAGGAACCATTACCAATATCCTGTCGCCTTTCTTCAGCCTGCCGCTATGGAAGAGTTCTTCCAGCATCAGGAAAGGAGATGCACTGCCTACAT
>CAMPKR010000299.1 GCA_946887345.1 uncultured Bacteroidota bacterium
ACTGTGGGCACAGCGAGGTCTACGGACTTTTTGTGTGCAATAGTATCTATGCCTGCAGCGAGGCCGCTGATAATGAGTATATCTTCCTGTGAGCGGAGACCTTCTACCAGTTCATCAACGAGGCGCTGACCGTAGTCGGTGCTTTTACGGGTGCCGACGATTGCGACTATTTTTTTCGCGTCGAGGTTGGCGGTGCCGCGATAATAGAGAATAAGCGGAGCATCGATGCATTGGGCGAGGCGCGAAGGGTAGTTGCCGGTTTTATAACTAAGAATGTTGATGCCGTGCTTTTCGGCTATGGTGAATTCTTCTTCAGTCTTGCGGAATACTTCGGGATCGCGAAAGGCTTTTACGCGTTCCTCGTTGAGGCCTGAGACGGCTTTCAGTTCTTTGAGTGTGGCTTTGAAGATATCCTCAGCTGTGTCAAAATGCTCATAGAGCTGGCGGCCGGTTTTAGCCCCTACCTCGGGTACAAAACTCAAAGCTACCTGGTAGAAAAACTCTTCTTTGTTCTTCATATCTTCCATATTGACTGTCACTTATCTTTAAACTACTGAAAAATAGGGCTTCTTTAAATAAAATTGTTAAAGAATGTGGATATCTCAACTATAAACGGAAATGGCAGCAAATTTGCCTTAAGAGTTTTATAGCGAAGTCTATTCAACTATATTTGGACAATGAAACCACTCGAAATGAAAAAGACTATTATAGGCGCACTGGCTTTGGTACTTGTAGTTTTTGGTGCCTGCGCAGAACAAAAGAAAGGAACAAAGAAGGCGAAAGCCAACGCTACAACAAGCGGTTCTAATACTACATCAATCAAGTCGGTAAGTATACACCGCACCATGTGCTTTGGCAAATGCCCGGATTATTTTCTAACGCTATCGTCAGACGGTAAAGCAACCTATATGGGTCGCAAGTTTGCGCCTTACCAGGGAACTTATGAAAAACAATTTGACGCTGCTAAGGTGCAGGCGCTGTTTAAAGAGTTTGAACGCTACAAGATAGATACCTGCAGGGAAGAATACGAGTACATGCCGGATATAGCAGGCCTGATATACGAGATCAATTATACCAATGGTCGCGAACAAACAATAAAAAATGCCAACACTCCATTTGCACCGAAATATTTAATCGGACTTTCGGAACAGATGGATGCGCTGGCACCGATAGATGGAACCTGGAAAAAGACCGCAAGTTGGGAAGAAAAAAAGTAAACCCCTCCCGGCCTCCCCTAAAGGGGAGGAGTAACATATAAAAGCAAAGGCCTCGCTATACACGAGGCCTTTGCTTTTACACAAAAATATATCTTACATGTGGAGTTTTTCTTTTTTATCGAGCAGTTCTTCTACCGTTTCTCGGTACATTTCGTCGGGAACGCAGCAATCTACAGGACAAACTGCGGCGCACTGGGGCTCTTCGTGGAAGCCCTGGCACTCTGTACACTTGTTAGGAGTTATATAATATGTATCCACGGCCACGGGGGCATGACGCTCGCCGGCCTCGGTGGTAGTACCATCCATGAGGGTAAAAGAACCCTTTACGGCGGTGCCGTCTTGTATCGCCCATTCTACCCCACCCTCATATATCGCATTGTTCGGACATTCCGGCTCGCAGGCTCCGCAATTGATACATTCGTCAGTTATCTTGATTGCCATATGTTCTTCTGTTGTTTTTTTAGTTTATGTGGTGACAAAGTTACAATTTCGCAAACACAAATTAAGTACTAATAATGCTTTCTTTACATACGAGAATAGAGCTGCTTGCGAGGTTAGGGGAATATATGCTGTCGGACGACGAGCAATGGCAGGAAGTGCAGCTCAGGGCCAGGGTGGCCAACCCCTGGTTTACCCCTGAGCATATAGCATTGGCGGTAAAGAATATAGGGGGACAGTTTCTGAAAAAAGAAGTGCTGGAACGGTGGGTGGCACAATATCAGCTGCCAACGCAGGCAAAGGTGGTGGGCATTGTAATGGCAGGCAATATACCACTGGTAGGGTTTCATGACTTTATGTGCGGCTTTATATCTGGCCACGATGTACTTCTGAAATTATCAAGCAAGGATGAAGTACTGCTCAGGCACCTGATCACTAAACTAAAGGAATGGGAACCCGAGGTGAACAAGCATGTGCAGGTGAGTGATATACTAAAAGGCTGCGATGCCTACATAACAACAGGAAGCAACAACACAGCACGGTATTTTGAGCAGTACTTTGGCCAGTATCCCCATATCATACGCAGGAACAGGACATCGGTAGCTATACTGGATGGTAATGAAACAGATGAAGAACTGGGCCTGCTGGCCGATGATGTATTCCTGCACTTTGGACTTGGATGCAGAAATGTGACCCAGGTACATGTGCCGGAAGGATATAGCTTTAACAGGATGTTCGAGGTGTTTGAGAAGTATGCGCACTATGCGGAGCATAATAAGTACAAGAACAACCTGGACTACCACCTGGCGCTCTACCTGCTGAACAAAGTGCCTTACCTGAGCAATGACTCAGTAATACTGGTGGAGAATGCACTGCCTTTCTCGGCAGTTAGCGTGCTGCATTACCAATTCTATAAAATGCGGCCAAACTTCTCAGGCAATACCGATATTCAATGTGTGGTAAGCCGCGAGGATGTGCCTTTTGGCTCTGCCCAGAAGCCCTCAATTTCAGACTTTGCGGATGGGGTGGATACGATGGAGTTTTTGTGCCGTCTTTAGATCTGGAAGTCCTATTCTTTTATTTCAGATATTTCAGTAATTTTAAAGCATAAAACAAACCTCAGCTTTAATAAAACCGTCTAAATAGGTATGAAGAAGGTTCTACTGTTTTCAATTTGCTCGTTACTTTCCTTTACGGCATCGTTCGGCCAGTATTTTAATGTCAGTCACCTGACAGGAAGCGCTGTTATCAATGGTGTTACTGTAACGGTCACGTCCGTAAATGGCATGAGCACTCCGTGGTGCGGCGTGAATCCTTACTGGATCGGTGGCGGAGGTGTTGGTACTTACACCTTCACTTTCTCGCAGCCGGTATATGGCGTCAGGGCTGAGATGACCGCAATGAACGACGGCGAGCTAAATACCTTTGAAATTAACGGCGCGCCATATACACTGACGAATGCCAACCTATCAGTTTACCTGGGTAACTGTAACCAGGCGCAGGCTGTAATCAATTTCGGCGGGTTGTGGGGACCTCCCGGCACACCCAATCAGCCCGGTATTGGCGGACAGATAGATATAGAAGACTGCAATGGTATCACCTCCTGCTCTGTTACCAACAATGGCGTACTGGCCGGTACTACTTTCAGCTTTTATTTTACTACAACCGTAGGTGGTGGCTCTGCCAATGTAACAGCCGGCAGCAACAGCCCGGTATGTGAAGGACAAACAATTAACCTTACCTGCTCTAATGTAGCAGGCGGCAACTACCAATGGTCAGGACCAGGCGGCTTTTCTTCAAACCAACAGAACCCTT
>CAMPKR010000300.1 GCA_946887345.1 uncultured Bacteroidota bacterium
ACTAAAATGAGCCG
This sequence comes from uncultured Bacteroidota bacterium, assembly GCA_946887345.1. The sequence goes on from CAMPKR010000300.1 coordinate 15, forward strand.
GTTTTTGGTTTTTGATTTTTGCTTTTTACTTTTTACTTTTTTACTTTTTGACTTTTTACTTTTGACTTATGTCTCATTACGAACCGCCGATAAAATGGAGTGATTACGAGGATATAGCTTTGAAGCTGCACGAGCGCTTCGGCGACGACTTTGGCGAAAGTCAGATATACCGTGTGCGCTTCACACAACTGCTTGAATGGGTTCTGGAAATACCCAACTTCGAAGGCAAGCGTGAAGAATGTAATGAAGGCCACCTGGAAATGATCCAGAGTAGCTGGGTTTACGAATGGCGCGATAACCAAAACTAACTAATGAACATTCTCGAACTTTTTGCCCCGGTCCGCACCTTTGTGTTTGATGTAGATGGAGTATTAACAGACGGTTCTCTCCTGGCAACGGAAGATGGCCAGTTGCTTCGCCGCATGAACATCAAAGATGGTTATGCTATACAGCTGGCAATAAAGAAGGGCTACAAAGTTTGGATACTCTCAGGCGCCAAATCGGAAGGAGTGCGTTTGCGCTTGCAGAAGCTGGGCGTTAAAGACGTACATATAGGTATAGAAACTAAAAAAGAATTACTGCAGGATATCGCCCTCAGCTCCCAGACCGCTTACGAAAGCGTTCTCTATATGGGTGACGATATTCCCGACTACGCCGCCATGCAACTCTGCGGGCTCCCCTGCTGTCCCTCGGACGCCGTCCCCGAGATACAAGCCATCGCCAAATACATCTCTCCCTATAAAGGCGGCGAAGGCTGCGTAAGAGACGTAATAGAAAAAGTCCTCAAACTCAACAACGACTGGGATCTCCCTGCGTAACAGAGTGCTAAGACAAAATTCATAAGACTCTCCGCCTCGCAGGGAGGAGACAGACTTTGCGGCTTGTCTGCAAAGGCAGAGGTGGGAAACACCACGACCGGGCTAATTAAACCCCAAAAAAAAGAGCCACCCATCACAGGCGGCTCCAAGTCGTACAGAAAACAAAAAACTATTTCACATTCACCAACTTATAAACCTTTCCACTGTTACCGGAAACACCGGCACCGGCAGAGGTCGTAATGTATACTTCACCCGACTGGTCCTGGCCGAAACCACGCAGGTACATACCTAAATTATCAGTATGGTCTTTCAGTGATATCTCTTCATACGACCATAGACCCGGACCCGCAGGATTGCTCATATACAGTTCAGCATTCGGTGTCATCGCAGATCTTGAGAAGGTACCGAAGATATACTTGCCCTGCCAGCCGGGTATGCTGTTACCCCTGTACACATTACCGCCCACTATTACTGTTGCTATACCACCACCCTCAGGATGCGCTGCATTCTTCAGCTGTATCACCGGGTCAGACAGCGTTATACCCAGCGGATCTATGTTGGGACAGGTTGGTCTTATCAGCAGGTTGCTATCGGTGTTAAAGCAGGCAGTGCCTTCCTTCACATTCCAGCCATAGTTGCCCCCCTTCGTTACCACATCTATTTCTTCATAGAGTTTCTGCCCCGCATCGCCTAAAAACAATTGCTTCGAGCCCGACATGTCAAACGAGAAACGATACGGATTTCTGAATCCAAACGCCCATATCTCAGCTTTCGCACCTGTAGTGCTTACAAAGGGATTATCAGGAGGTATGGCATATGGATTACCGTTGTTCACATCTATACGCAGCACCTTGCCCATCAGGTTGGCATATATATTCTGTGCATTGCCTCCTTCATTCACTGTATACCAGTCATCCTCATGCCCCGGTGCATTATCATCTGCAGCTCCTCCATCACCTATCGATATGTACAGGTATCCGTCAGGCCCAAACGCCAGCGTTCCGCCATTGTGATTCATCTGCGGATCATCTATCTGTATCAGTTTCTTTTCAGAACTCATGTCAGCCATATCCGCGTTCGATGACGATACCTTGTATTCTGAAATGGTCGTCTTGTTATTCCAGCTGTTTGCAGAATCAGGTCCACCTGCTCCCGGCGGCGCGCAATAGAAGACAAAAAACCTGCCGTTGTTTTTATAGTCCGGGTGGAACGCAAGACCCAGTAGTCCACGCTCATCATACTGCGGGCTAAGCGCTACCATCTTGCTGCTGAGGTCAATGAAAGGAGTGCTGAGCTTGCTGCCATTCTTTACTATCCATATGGTGCCGGTCTGGTCTATTATGAAGAGTCTGCCGCTTCCGTCAGGCGGTTCCACTACCCCCAGTGGTGACACCATTCCGTCTGCTACTAACTCCAGCGCAGGTGTCCCGTTGCCGTTGCCATTGTTATCGTCATTATCTTTCTTTTTGCAAGCCGAAACTGTGATCAATCCTGCCAATAGCAGAACTCCCAGTGTTCTTGCAAAACCGCCTCTTCGCTTTGAGACATGTACATAGTGATGCTGCATCATTATTTATGATTATTTAAGGTTGAACAAATACAAACTTGATTCGGGAGTAGACCGGACCGCTTCTATTTTTCTATCACTATCTTCTGCACGCTTTCTGCACCATCCACTTTTACAAACAGCAGGTATAGGCCCGCAGCTATGTGCCCGGTGCTGTATAGCCTTTCTGTTTTATTAGTGCTTAATTCCGGCAATGCCACACTACGTCCGCTGATATCCCTGAGAGAAACCTGCAGATCTTCGCTTTCTGATTGAATTTTGATAAATGAGCTTGCAGGATTAGGCCCTGCACTTACTTTGTTACTAACCGTCGAAGGCACCGTGAGACTACCTGCCACAACGAACGATGCGGTCATACCCATTGTGGAGTGTGGCGTGCACACATAGTTATACTGCCCCTGCACTGTAGGCACATAAGTAAAGCTTGTACTGGCCGAATTAAGGTTAGCATTCCAGGTCGCTGCACCGGTCGGTATTGTTGTGCTTGTGGTAGTATGCATTCCGTTCAGCCAATCCCAGCGTATGGTATCCCCTAGTTGAATAGTGAGTGAAGTAGGAGCGAAACTAAAATCGCTCGCGGTTACAACATGCGTTATCGCTTCAGCGCGATACGACAATAAAACTCCGGCAAGAAAGATCTTGAATAATACTGCTTTCATAATCAATTTGTTTTTGCGTTGGTTAACAATACGCGGAGTAGACTAATCCCTACAGCAGCAAAATCATGCCGTTTCTAATGCATTGGTTTATAATCTTCTTCCTTTCTCTGGTACTATTTTTTCTATTGGCGGGACCATGCAAAGTCTCGCCCCAACCCGTCATTGCGAGCCGCAAAACGAACCAAAGATGAGCCACTCACTGAAGTTGACGCGGCGAAGCAATCTCACCTCGCGTTCTTGCCCAGGTCACCCAAAACCCAACTCCCACCGTCATTGCGAGCCGCAAAATGAACCAAAGATGAGCCACTGGCCAACGCTGACGCGGCGTGGCAATCTCACCTCGCATTCTTGCCCAGGCCACCAAAACCCAACTCCCACCGTCATTGCGAGCCGCAAAACGAACCAAAGATG
>CAMPKR010000301.1 GCA_946887345.1 uncultured Bacteroidota bacterium
CCATTGACCGGGAGATATCCAGGCCTGCTTTGTGAGCAGGATGACAGCGATGATGCCAAAGTTTCCCGGGTTGAAAATGTGTTTGCCATTGACCTTAAAAACGAATTTAGATGCGATAGCGAGGAAGGCGGCAAGTGCAGCAATGCCCCAGTGGTTAGTTTTGAGTAACAGTGAGAGTCCGAGACAAGTAATGAGTGCGCTCTTCCAGGAGTGAGATGGAAGCTTTAAAAATTTGATACCTGCAAATTGAGTAATTAATGCTGTGGCGAAGATGGCAATCAGCTGGCTCCAGTATGTTTCCCAGCGAAGTACAAAAGTTCCGTAGAGCAGGAATGTGCCAAGGAACAAAATCTGGTAGTGTCGTCCGTCTTTCAGAAAGTTCTTGATCATGAGCAGCAATTTTTAACTAGATGCCATTGTCACAGAAATTCCATAACTGAGCCGCAGAACCCCGAAGTTTACTTATTGCCGTCCGTGAATAGTGGTTGATTTATATGTGTTTCTGAACCTTTTTAGCCTCTTTGCAGCTAAAAAACTATCTTTGCCCTCCAATTTTTTTGAAATGAATTTTCGCCGTTTTATAGTCTTTTATCGTATTCCTGTGGCTGTTGCTTTGATAGCTTTGGGTTTTTGGTCGGGTTTTGCCGTTACCTGGTGGATAGCATGGATACCTTTTTTGGTAGCATTGGTGATGATAGCTGCCTATTTTATGGTCGGTCCTATGACGCTCATTCAAGGTTATATGGAACAAGGTGACATGGAAGGCGCACAGAAGTTGCTGGATAAGGTGAAATTCCCCAACCTGCTGTACAAGCCTATACGTTCCTCCTACTACATGCTCCGTGCCAACTTCTCAACTATGGGAGAAAACCTGGACCAGGCCGAAGCTGACCTGAGAAAAGGGCTGGCAGCCGGTATGCCTGAGAAAGAGTATGAAGGAACAGCTTACCTGCAGCTTGGTTCCATTGCTTACAAAAAAGGCAATATGAAAGAGGCCATGGAGAATCTTCGCAAGGCTATTAAGATAGGATTACCTGATAAAGACAACGAGGCAACTGCTTATTTGCAGATATCAGCCATCTTTATGCAGCGCAGGGATTTCAAGAGTTCAAAAATGTACTTCAATAAAGCAAAAGCCTGCAAGCCAAAAAATGAGCAGGTGGTGAGCCAGATAAACGAAATGAGTAAGTATATGGCGAGGATACCGGGATAACTGTTCCTGCTGCTTTTAAATGATATTAAATGTCCCGCACCAGAATAGTGCGGGACATTTTCTTTAGATCGATTTTACTTCCTTATATCCTACAAGATGTCCCTTCACGGCGAAGTATAAAATATAGAGATAGCATGGTATCATAATAACGTATGCTGTTTGCCTGTTGGTCATATCTGCTACCTGTCCATAGATAAGTGGCAAGATAGCCCCGCCGGCGATACCCATTATCAAAAAGGCTGCACCTCTTTTGGTATGCCGGCCTAATCCTTTCAGGGACATTGGGAAAATGGCTGGCCACATGAGTGAGTGTGCGAGGCCCAGGCAAGCTACCATTATTACAGAAGTGATGCCGCTTGTCACCAATACACCTATAGTAAATATAATACCAAGAATAGCACATAGTTTCAAAGCTGTTTCCTGCGATATGATTTTGGGCATCAGGGCAATGCCCAGGAAGTAGCCACCAACCATACAGCTAAGTGTGATTGATGTAAAGAACTTAGCATTGTCCATGGGCATGTTGAAGTACTTACCGTAATTGATAATGGTATCGCCTGCCATTACCTCTACGCCAACATATAAGAATATGGCAATTGCACCAAGGAACAAGTAAGGATGCGCAGTAATAGAGCTCCGCTCGCCCTTCGTAAGTTCTTCAGGATTTACTTCTTCATCTTTCAGGTTTGGTAGCGGGGAAATGAGTATGAGCAACGCAAGCACTACAAGCACGATCGTTACAATCATGTACGGATTCACTATGCGCTGCGCCAGGTCATTGAGCAATTGGGTCTTTAAGCTTGTATCAGAAACAGTTTTGAGCTGTGCATTAATATCATCAATTCCATGAAGCAGCACGGCCGCCAATATTAGTGGACTTGAAATACCTGCTACTTTATTAGCAATCCCCATAATGCTGATCCGCTTCGCTGCCGTTTCTTCCGGTCCCAGGATGGTGACATAGGGATTAACGGCCGTCTGTAGTACCGCCAGCCCCAGCCCTTGCATAAAAAGGCCGGTGAGAAAATAAGTATAATTACGCTGGTTGGCTGCCGGTATGAAAATGAGACTGCCAACGGCCATAATGAGCAGGCCCAGGCTCATGCCTTTCTTAAATCCTGTTTTGTTGAGAATGAAGGAAGACGGCAGTGCCATCACGAAATAGGAGATGTAAAAAGCAAACGTTACGAGATAGGCCTGGAAATCGGTCAGTTCGCATGCAGTTTGCAAAAAGGGTATCAGTGACCCGTTTAGCCAGGTGACAAAGCCAAATATGAAATATAAGCAACCGACAAGAAAAAGAGAGGTTGCGTAAGACTGCTTGTTAGTTGCTGAACTCATAAGTGGAAGTATTGGAACCAAAATACACAAATAGGGCAGAAAGTTTTATTTGCTCGGTGGTATAAGTTTATTTTGTTGAAAACTGTAGAATAAGATGGCGCAAGCACTGGCATTAGGCATAGATATTGGTGGCACAGGCACCGCATTCGGTATTGTAGACAGGAGAGGTCAGATACTGGAGCAAAGCAGCATGGCGACTACAGGGCATGCTACCGTACAGGATTTTATTGCCGCCTTGAAGAAAGAAGTGGGCCCGATGATAGAAAGAGCCGGCGCAGATAACATTAAGGGAGTAGGGGTAGGAGCACCTAACGGAAACTTCTATACAGGTGAGGTTGCTTATGCTGCTAATTTGCCCTGGGAGGGCGTGATACCTTTTGCAAAGCTGCTGTCTCAGTCATTAAATAAACCAGTGACCCTTACCAATGATGCAAATGCAGCGGCTATAGGCGAGATGATGTACGGTGCAGCGAAAGGAATGAAGGATTTTATACTGATCACATTGGGTACGGGAGTTGGTAGCGGCTTTGTTGCCAATGGGCAGCTGATATATGGCCACGATGGCTTTGCCGGGGAAATAGGCCATGTGATCGCCGTGCGAAACGGCAGGGATTGCGGTTGCGGCAGAAGGGGCTGCCTGGAAACCTATGCTTCTGCCACGGGAATAGTGCGTAGTGCAGAGGAGTGGCTGAAGGAACGCGACGATGAAACGAGTTTAAGGCAGGTTTCCGGTAAGATCACAGCCAAGGTAATACATGAAGCTGCAGAGCAGGGGGATGCCCTGGCCCTGGAACTCTTTGAATACACAGGTAAGATACTGGGTGAGACCCTTGCTGATGCCGTTGCTATCACTTCTCCCCAGGCTATAATTTTCTTCGGCGGCCTT
>CAMPKR010000302.1 GCA_946887345.1 uncultured Bacteroidota bacterium
GGTTGAGTTTGCCCGGGTAACATTCTATCTCGGGTATATCCCCGAAGTTCTTTGTCACCTTAATACTAGCCGCCGAAAGCATACTGTTTACTATGATAAGAGTAGAGTCCAGGCCTTCGTTCATGCCTGCTTTTTTGAGATCATCTTCGTCAAGCCGCGAAAATATCCTTAGTCCTTTAACGATCTCTGCGGTGCGGGCGGCACCTTCATTTATGCCTTTCAGCAAGTGTTCAATTTCGATTTTCAGGTAATCGAAATCTATTTCGTTCTTGTAGTCTTTTATCTTCTTTTGCTTTTCTTCCAGGTTGCTTTCTTCCAGCCCCACCTGTTCTATCGTCTCCACCGCATCCAATAACATTTCTACATCGCGCTGCAGCGGATGTACATTAGAAGTTACAAAGTTGATCGGGTTATTGATCTCATGCGCAATACCGGCGGTCAACTGACCCAGGGAAGCCATTTTCTCAGATTCAACTAACTGCGACTCTGCTTCTTTCAGATCTACGAGGGTTTTACTCAACTCCTCGTTAGAAGCTTTCAGCTCAATGGTGCGTTCATTTACTTTCGACTCCAATATAATATTCTGCTCCCTGATAATGCGCTCATTTTCTCTCGATATCCTCAGTGCTTCTGCCTGTGACTCTTCTTTTTCTTTCTTCAGAGAATTGATATTGTCAGCCAGGGCGAAAGACAGCAGTATCGCTTCCAGGCCCGAGCCAATTAATAACAGGAACTGAGTAAAGGAGTTGTAAGGGATAGCGCCGGCGTCTTTCATAACGTAGGCTATTACAGCCGCAAGGAATAAGGTCCATGCCAGCAGGAAGAACTTGGCCTGCCTGAAACCTTTCCTGTATACCTTTATAGCAACAAACAACACGTAGAACGAGCCCAGACCGGCAGTTGCGTTAATGATATTGTAACTGATGCTCGGCTTATTCATTAAAAGTACCACCAGGCTAATGATATCGCCCAAAATGATCAGGTTGAGGAAAGGATGCAGTTTAGGTACATTTCTCCTTGTTTGAAGGAAACTTTTAGCGAAGAACACCGTTGTCATACCCGACATGGCGCCGCATATGTTCACCATGTTATTCACCATCCACTCACTGCCTCCCCACAAAAACCTCTGGCCATAACCGAGCAGCGTAGCCTGTGTAAGCGTAACCCAGAAAATGTAGTGACAGTACACAAGGTAGGTCTTGTCTTTAACCGTAAAATAAATGAACAGGTTATAGAGCAACATTACCAGCATGATCCCGAAATACAAACCAGAAAGTATGTCTACCTTGTTAGTAGCAGCCACAATAGTATCCCGTGTATGGATACTCACCGGTACCAGCACCTGGACAGGACTATAGACTTTTAAGTAGCAGGTAGCGGACTGACCAGATGCCAGCGGGAGATTGAAAATATAGTTCTGATGGTTAAAAGGTCGTTTATAAACAGGGGTTGTTTGTCCTACAAGGGTGCTGTCTACGCTACCATCTGCTTTCAGGATATACAGTGCCGCGTTCTCAAGTATAGGATAAGCAACATTCAGGTAGAGACGTTCCTCCTGCGATTCATTTTTAAGATCGAATTTTAGCCAGTGATTACTGGTTGTAACGCCAAGATTCACTACTTCATTGGGATAAGGCTTAAACGAATCTGCCCTGGAAATTACGTCGGAGATACTTAGCTTCTGATCCGGGTCGCTTAATACCGATACCGATTTACCAAGGTATTTACCGTCCACGGCGTTAGTGAACAAAACTTCCTGGCCACTACAAAGGACAGAGGCAAAAGTGAAGGCAATTAAAAAACAAAGCTTGCGCATCAGTGCGCGGGAAACTTTAATATACCTGCTGTGTACCATGAATTAATGTTAGGTATCTCTAATTGGTAATTTATTTCAAGTTCTTTCTTCCTTAATACTTCCACTCTCACCTGGTTAGGATTGCTCCTCAGGCTCATGATGCTATCGCGCTCTTCAACGGAGGCTAGCTTAAGCGTATCTACATCTTCCAGTATCATGGTAGTTGCTATCAGGTCCAGTTTGGGATAATAGAATGTTCCTTTATTCCCCACCGTTTCCAATATATGGTAACCTACATTTTGCGCCATTGCAATGGTATACGGTGCACAAAGTGCAAATAAGGTATTCAGGCCTATCTGTGTCGAAATGGTGACACTTGCACGGGTAAGAAACACACTGCCAATCCCCATACCGGCTACTTCCCTTGAATTCCACAAACCACATATCTCACCTGTGCCTGCTGCAGCGTAGTCCTTTACAACATCAAATATTTTTTTATCAAGATAACCTGTCGCTTCTTCAATCGGCAGCGGCTGAGTTCCCCCGGCTACATGCACTCTTGCACCGCCGTAGACTTTCTCACCATCTTCCGATTCCACAATAATAACAAAGGAGGCAGGATTATACATCCACTCGTCCTTTGAAGAAGTAACCCTTTTTACACCAATGTTTTCTAGTACATGTGTATGCCCCATAATAAACTTGCGCCATGCATCATGGTCATCTACAGCTCTGAATGCTCTTATTTTGATCATTTAATCTCCAATAATATTTCGTGTCCAGGCTTTTTTAATACATCACTATACGATCCCTCGTTTGTCGCAGATAGTTTCATTAAAAAAACTTCAGTATAATCTCTCTTATACTCTCCAGTCAACGGAAATATTTTTAGAAATCTTTCCCTGAGCTTCTTTATTTCAATCTCATAATTCTCATCCGTCTCTTTATTTTCCTTTATCAGCGCCGGTATGTTGTACAGCTGTACTGCCACGCCGGCTAAGTTTGCCTCTATGCAAATTTTTTCAAGGGTTCTACCTGTTTCCACCATATCCCCGGCCCCGGCATTTTCTGCCATAACCACTACATAGGCGAAAGCCAATTGAGCAGATGCAGCGGCCGCAAACTTTATCGCGTCACCTTTTCCCCATCGGGCCAAAAGGCTTGCCACTTTCTTTTCGCGCAGCATTGCGTACACGGCTTGCTCTGCCGCACTATGGGAAAGATCCGCCATGTTTTGCTCAGCCAGAGCTAACATATTAAAAAACTCCCGATATCCCTTCTCACTTAATATTCTTGCCTTCTGAAACGACCCAATAATATCAGCAATGCCTGTTATATCTCCGTTTTCATCCAGTAGTTTATACGATAAATTATTATTTTTCCCAACAAAATAGTGAACTTGTTGATAAAAATCAAGAGGAATTTCTCTCTTAACAGGCGATTGACAAGGTATTTGTCGCTTATAGATGCCGGAAGCCAACTTCAGACTTTCCTGATCAGCCACCGCCCCGCCCTTAGAAAGCCGTACAGCGGCTGACAAAGAATTATAACCAAGAGGAAATAACTCATAAGTAGCGACGAGTCCCAATGCACTGGCCTGGAGGCGAATATTTTCCAGTATAATGCCTAATCCGGCATTC
>CAMPKR010000303.1 GCA_946887345.1 uncultured Bacteroidota bacterium
CCCGCAAGTGGGTGGGGCTGAAAATACTATCTTTCCCGTTTTTTGAAGGGTTATCGTATCCTTTAACGTCTAAATAACAAAGACACACAACGTATGAAATATAGCCGACTGCTAGCGGTTCTTACATTTATACTTTTTGCGATAGAGGCCGGGGCACAGCCGAATATTGACTCTCTCGAGAAGGTGCTTCCCAATATGAAGGAGGACACGAACAAGATTAAAGCAATGGCTGCTATTGCCATGTCGAACCGCGATATCCATCCTAAGTTGGCCATAAAGCAAGCCAGCGAAGCCCTGGAACTATCCAACCGGCTGAAGTCGAAGACCGGGCAGGCCATGATGCATAACATCCTGGGTGTCTGCTACAGGAATATCAGCAAATATCCCGAAGCGCTTGAACATATGTTCCGGTCGTTGAAACTATGTGAAGAACTGAATGATGAGCCCAGAGTAGCCAAGACCCTGGGAAATATAGGCGGTGTATACCGGGGCATTAAGAACCTGGACAAGGCGATGGAGTATTATACCAAAGCCTACCAAATGTGCAAAAAGGTTGGGAACAGCATAGGGATGACCAATAACCTAAGCGACATGGGCACAGTTTGCTCGGAGAGAAATGATGTAAATGGAGCGATGGAATATCTTAACAGGGCATTGGAAAATGCTGAATCTACAGGTGATAAAGAAGGTGTAGCAATAGTGCTAGGCAACATAGCCAACGTTTACAGCCAGGATAAGAATGCGGATAAGGCAGTAGAGAACTTTGAAAAGTCGCTGAGTATCAACAGGGAGCTTAACAGAATGCAAGGTATTGTGACTAACATGATGAACCTTGCTTCATTGCACTACCAGATAGCAGTGGACAGTATCAAACCCGGCTTGAATAATTCAATAATACCCCGGGGAAAGGAAGCCAATCTTGCTAAAGCTATCAGGTATTATTCTGAATCGATAAGAATATATCAAGCTGTTTCTCACCTGGATGGCTTGTTTCAAGCGCATAAGGGCTTAGCTGCCGCTTATTCTGCAGGTGGAGACAACAAAAAGGCGTTTGAAGCATTGGAGACAGCTGTAAAGCTTAATGACTCTATTCGTTCGACTGACGACAATGTGAAGCTTGCCCAGCTAGGCGAGGAACGTGCAGAGCGGGAAAAGCGTCAGCAAGAGGAGCTAACCAAGCTAGCCCAGAACAAACGTAGAAATGAAGCCGTATTTTTTAGTATTGGTATTGCACTATTGATAGTTGCAGTAGTATTTATTGCGAGGGCAAGGCGAAAATCTGATAAATTGTTATTGAACATTCTTCCTGCGGAAGTTGCTAAAGAGTTGAAAGGAACGGGTACTACCATGGCTAAATATTATAGTGAAGTGACTGTAGTTTTTACAGATTTTGTCAACTTTACGGCACTGGCTGAGCGACTGACTCCACAGGCGCTGGTGGATGAACTGCATACTTGTTTCAAGGCCTTTGACGAGATCGTGACGCGGCACAAAATAGAAAAGATAAAGACCGTAGGCGATGCCTACCTGGCCGTTTCGGGTCTTCCTGCTGCTAATCCGAAACATGCGGAAAGCGTTATCGCGGCGGCACTTGAGATCAATGCGTTCATCAGGCAACGTAAGGCGCAGGTTGGGGTGAATGCCTTCGAAATAAGGATAGGTATAAATAGTGGCAGTGTTGTGGCCGGTATAGTGGGTGTCAAGAAGTTTGCATATGATATATGGGGTGATACAGTAAACACGGCTGCACGCATGGAGCAGACCAGTGAGCCCGGGAAAATTAATGTATCGCAGGCTACGTATGAACTGGTGAGAGGTAAATATAAATTCACTCACCGCGGCGATCATGAGGTGAAAAACAAAGGAATGATGGAGATGTATTTTGTGGAAGGATAAGGAAATGTGAAAATGTGATAGTGTGGAAATGTGCGAATGGCTTATCAGGTGCCGGTCTTTTTTGCAGTTGCAGCTATTTCTTTCTTTTTAATAAAGATGTGGGTGAAATACAGAACACCGTTACGGTTTTTATAGATGCCGATGCCGCTCAGGTTGTAATCTCCTTCAATATTTTCCCGGTGTCCGGGGCTGGCGATCCACATACTTACTACTTCCTCGGCAGTATGTTGACCATTGGCAACGTTCTCGGCCGCGCCTTTGCCGGTGAGGGTCTTCATCAATCCGTACATACGTTCTTCGAAGCCGTCGTGGTTGATCCGAATTGTTTTATTGCCCATGTACTTGCTGTGCTCCATTGCAGCTTCTGTGATGGTTTCGTTCCAGCTTAGTTCTTTCAGACCCTTCTTTGAGCGGTAGTCGTTGATTTGCTTAAGTATCTGACGGCTCATATCGGAATACTCATCTTGTGCGGCAGCGGTGAACGCTGCAGATAGCAAGACAATTAATACCAGTGCAAGCCTGGAAGCTTTCAGAAACCTCATTTCCCTATTGTGTGGATTACCTACTAAAGATAATGAAGAAGAAGCTGAAGTTGGTTATGGTTCTGTCATGAATATGTAGATATGGTTTTTTTAAGATAACCTTATAAAAAAAGCTGCTCCAAAAATGGAGCGGCTATATACACTCTGGGTTTAAAGGATAGTGTGGGGTTTAAGGATAGATTAGTTTATAAATATCATTTGAGATTGGAGATGTTTTTAGTAACAATACGAATATATGCCCCCACGCCATTATCATACGCCATTTGATGAATGAGCAGTTTGGTCGGTTGAGGGTATGCTTTCATCTTACGAAGCAATTTTGATTACCGTTAAAAAACGGAATTAAGGAAAAGCGCCGCAAATGATTAATTTTAGGAAGCTCAATCGGCAATCATGAAAAAGGCAATTATACTTTTAGCTTTTTTAGTATCCTTAAAAGCGTCTGCAATCACCTGGCATGTTGGACCTACACAAACGTATACGATGCCGAGCCAGGTATCTACGTTGGTTAATAGCGGCGATACTGTTCTTATAGATTCAGGACTGTATTCAGCAGATGTTGCGCTGTGGTCAGACGATAACCTGGTGCTGAAAGGAGTAGGGGGAAAGGCCAGGCTACATTCCAACGGACTTGTATATGGGGGCAAGGGCATTTGGGTGATCTCGGGAGACAACGCAATAGTAGAGAACATAGACTTTGCTGAAGCAACCTGTGTGGACGAGAACGGTGCGGGCATAAGGCAGGAAGGAACAGACCTAACGGTGCGCAACTGCTACTTTCATGACAATGAGAATGGTATACTGGGTGGTGCGGATGCCGGTTGCGATATATTAATAGAGCATTGTGAGTTCTATAACAATGGCTTCGGTGACGGTTATACCCATAACCTGTATATAGGGCATATTAATAGCCTTACCTTCCGATACAACTACACCCACCATGCCGATGTAGGTCATGAGTTAAAAAGCAGGGCGGAGCATAACTATAT